>NZ_AKIX01000110.1:0-166058 GCF_000282075.1 Brevibacillus sp. BC25 | reverse complement strand
GGCGGCGGTGGTGGACGTCCTGATATGGCACAAGCCGGTGGTAAGGATCCATCCAAGCTGCAAGAAGCACTGGATGCAGTGGTTGACTTCGTGAAGAGTCAAGCAGTAGCGAAATAGTGCGATTGCACGAGAAATTTGTATAATCGACAGGAGTAAACGAAATCCGAGTCGAATACAAAAAAGAGTAGGTAATCAAAAGAGTCTCAAAGGAAATCGAGGTGTTGATTGTGAGTTCGTTGGATAATACCATGAAATTCACGGTGCCCAAGGAAGCGAATGCGGCGGATGTGCAAGAAACATTGACAGAGGTGTACAAAGCCCTGCAGGAAAAAGGATACAACCCGATCACCCAGATCGTAGGTTACTTGCTTTCTGGCGACCCGGCGTTTATCCCACGCCACAACAACGCGCGGAGCCTGATCGGGAAATTGGAACGGGACAAAATCATAGAAGAGTTGGTGACCGTTTACTTGTCAGAGCGCAAGTAGACCTTAACGATGACACGATTGATGGGGTTGGATGTAGGCGACAAGACGATTGGAGTGGCTGTCAGCGATGAGCTGGGATGGACTGCGCAAGGAGTAGAGACCATCAAGCGACAATCCAAGGAAAAGGATCTTGCCCGCCTGAGCGAATTAGTTTCGCAGTATCAAATTGGGGCTTTCGTCGTTGGTTTGCCCAAAAACATGAACGGAACCATAGGCCCGCGTGCTGAAATGTGTCAAGCATTTGGCAAGCTTTTGGAGGAACGCACGTCTCTTCCTGTCCACATGTGGGACGAACGCTTGACGACGATGGCGGCAGAGCGTATGCTGATTTCTGCTGATGTCAGCCGTCAAAAGCGAAAGACAGTGATAGATAAAATGGCGGCCATTTTAATCCTCCAAGGATATTTGGACGCGAAATCGAGGTGACCACAATGAGTGAAGAGATGATGGAAGAGTTCGAAGTGGGCGATGTGATCGCGCTAACGGAAGAAGGTACCGAGGAACCGCGCGATTTTCGTATCATGTACATTTTTGACATTGAAGACCGCAGCTATTTGGTGCTCGTACCAGTAGATCAGGAAGAGGAAGAAGAGTACGAGGTTCACTTCCTGCGTTATGATGGTACAGACATGCTCATGCCAATCGAAGATGATGAAGAGTGGGAGCAAGTAGAAGCTACCTTCGAAACTTTGATTGCTGATTTGGAGAAAGACGGAATTTAATAGATTCGTGAGAAAAGGGCCCGTAACTGGCGGGCTCTTTTTTTATGACTTTTTTCGCCAAAATCACCCATGAAGTGACAGTTGGATAAGCCTCTTGTATAATGGATGGGATGGAGATAAAGAGACCCTAAAGGGAGGATTTCTAGCTTGAAACCAATGTCAGCGAAGCCTGATTTTAACCCTGGCCGCCCTATGACGCATCGACGCAGACGCGGCGGACGAATTGTGATGTGGCTGGTTGCCTTATTGTTGTTGATCATTTTGGCTGCGGGGGGAGCAGCGTGGTACGTGTACCAGCAATTACAGCCGGTTGCAGGTGAACAGACGGTCAAAAACGTGGCGATTCCGTCCGGTTCATCCGTACAAAAAATCGGTCGATTACTGGAAGAACAAGGCCTGATCCGAAATGCCGATGTATTTAATTACTACGTGAAGTATAAAGGCGTGGCCGCTGATCTTAAGGCGGGAGAATACCAATTTACGACTGGCCAAGCCATTGACGAGATACTAACCGCTATGGTGGAAGGAAACACGGTGATCAATGCGAACCGATTTACGATCCCAGAAGGCTGGAATGTCGAACAGATCGCAGATCATCTCGAGAAAGAAGGCATTGTAGAGAAGGCGGCATTCTTAAAAGAAGTAAATGAAGGTGCATTCCCCGACTATCCTTTTGTCGCAGCCATTCCGAAGCACGCAGACCGAAAACACCGTCTGGAAGGGTATCTGTTCCCGGAAACGTATGAGGTGGACAAAGACGCTACGGCACATGATGTCGTTTCGCGTATGCTGGCTCAATTCCAAAAGGAATGGAAGCCAGAGTGGACAGAGCAGCTGAAGCAGCACGATTTAACACTGGATGAAGCGGTTAATCTCGCATCGATCGTTGAGCGTGAAGTAACAGTAGACAAGGAGCGTCCGCTTGTAGCAGGCGTGTACTACAATCGGATTCGCGATAAGTGGCCGTTACAGGCTGATGCTACGGTTCAATTTGTTCTCGGTAAACAACGAGACCGTCTGACCTTCGAGGACCTAAAAGTAAAAAGTCCGTACAACACGTACACAAATCCTGGATTGCCACCGGGGCCGATTGCAAGCCCAGGCAGAGCTTCGCTTGAAGCTGTCGTCATTCCGGCGAAACACGATTACTTTTTCTACGTGACGAAAAAAGACGGAACGTCCGAGCATTACTTTTCCAAAACACTGCAAGAGCATGAAGCAAATGATAAGAAAAGCAGAGGAAACTAACCAAGTTTCCTCTTTTTTTTTGCATGCGATCAACAGCGCTTGACGTAGCCAAGCTTTCTCAAGGTGTGCTATAATAATTCGGTTGTAACGAAAGAGGAGTGAAATCATGATTACCAATCCGGCAATTGACGACTACGTGTCAAGCCTGGTTCCCGAGCGTTCTCCGCTGCTCAAGCGACTGGAGCAGGAGGCGGCAGAGGAAAACATTCCGATTGTGCAGCTCCCGTCCGCTCAAGTCATGCGGATGTTGTTGTTGCTGCATCGTCCCAAAGCGATTCTTGAAGTGGGTACGGCAATTGGCTATTCCACCATTTGGCTTGCAGAAGCTGCACCGGAAGCGCGAATTGTCACGATGGACATAGATGAAGATCGATTGGTGAGAGCACGGGAAAATATAAAAGAAGCAGGATGTGCAGATCGTGTGGAAATACTCTCACGTGACGCCACTTTAGGGCTGCCGGAGTCGTATCAATTTGACTGCTTGTTTATCGATGCAGCCAAAGGTCAGTATCGAGTATTCCTCGATTTGTATCTACCGCTTCTTCGCGAAGGCGGTTTGGTAATCAGCGACAATGTCCTGTTCCGAGGACTGGTGGCGACCCCTGAAGAAGCGGGCAAGCGCCAGCGTCCGATGGTGGACAAGCTGCTTTCTTATAATTCACATCTGATGGAGCGTCCTGATTTAGAAACGACATTTATTCCGGTCGGAGATGGGTTGGCCATCAGCATGAAAAAGAAGTAAAAACATAGGGTCGTAAAGGTGTAAAGCATCATGAGGAAGGGGACATGAAGCATGGGTAACCCCGTATTGATTGGGGTAGCGGGAGGCAGTGGTTCTGGAAAAACGACTGTAGCAAAGGAGCTGTACCGCCAGTTCCAAAATGACAGTGTAACGATGATTGAGCAGGATTCCTACTACAAGGATCAAAGCCACTTGAGCCCAGAAGAGCGGGCGTTGACGAACTACGACCACCCCTTTGCTTTTGACAACGATTTGTTGCTTGCGCATTTGCAAGAGCTGATGCAAGGAAAAGCGATCCAAAAACCGATCTACGACTTCAAGGAGCATAACCGCAAGTCGGAGCAAATCCAGGTCGACCCGAAGGATGTCATCATTCTGGAAGGAATGCTGATTCTAGAGGATGAGCGGATTCGTGATTTGATGGATATCAAGGTATTCGTCGATACTGATGCGGACGTGCGTATTGTACGCCGAATCGTACGTGACATCGAAGAGCGCGGTCGTTCCCTCGATTCTGTAGTGTCACAGTACCTAAACGTCGTTCGACCGATGCATTTGCAGTTTATTGAGCCGACCAAGCGATATGCAGACGTCATCATCCCAGAGGGCGGCTACAACCGAGTAGCATTGGATCTGTTGTCCACGAAGATCAGCAATATTTTATTGGAGAAGCAACAATTCGCTAATCAATCATAAATACCTAAAAGTGCACCGTGACATACGGTGTGCTTTTTTCTTTGTTCGTTGTTTCTGTCGCGCACATTCCGGCAATACTGGTGAAAAAAGCCAGGGAGGGAATTCGATGCAGCTGGATCGACGAATCAAAAGACGTCACTTTCTTGTATTGCTGTCCATGTCGTTGTTATGGCTCGGTTTGGTCGCGCGCTTGTGGTGGATTCAACTCGGATCGCCCCATCGGTTTTCTCGGCATGGCGTTGATTTGGTAAAGGCATCAGTAAAGCAAAGACAGCAAAGCATCGTGCTGCATAGCGGGCGTGGCGATATCGTGGATCGAAATGGGTATGCCTTTACCGGAGAAGAGCATCTCGCCTTGATTTTGTTCCCATTGGCGCGTGGGAGCCTGCAAGGAACAGATGGCTTGCAGCGATTGGCTCACATAACCGGAGAATCCAAGGAACGGCTGTCGGAGACGATGGAAAAGGCAAAAGTACCGCTGCTCATGCGAGAGGAGTCCGGCAAGCTGGTGATGCTCACCGATCGGCAGGCTGAGGAAATCAATGCACTTGCCATCCCGGGAGTTGTGGCTTTGGCGGTGACAGAGCGATACCGCACGGATGAAGTAGCCAAGCATCTGATTGGTTTTATCCATAAAAATCCCGACATGGTGCAGAAGCTGTATCCAGATGAATGGACCAGCGGCAAAATGAATGCCGAGAGCACGCTGGGAGCATCGGGTCTGGAGCGAAGCTTTGACCGATTTTTACAGGGGGTAGAGCCGTCTGTCTTGTCCTATTATGTAGATGGGCACGGACAACCGCTCCGAGGGTTGGATATTCGCTATACAAAGCAGTCGAATCAATACTATCCGTTGTCATTAACGACTACCTTGGATGCAGCAATCCAGAGAAGCATGGAGGCAACAGCCGATCAAGTAGGGTTAAAAGAGGGCAGTATCGTCGTTTTGGACGTACAAACAGCCGATGTTCTTGCAGCTGTGAGCCGCCCTACCTATGATCAAACGAATGTCACGGGAAACGCAAGCGACTGGAAGAATCGCGTATTCAAACAACTCCCACCTGGTTCTGTCTATAAAACAGTGGTAGCAGCAGCAGCCTTGGCGGAAGGAATCGTTTCACCAATTGACCGTTTCACATGTACAGGTGAGTACGGGAAATACCAATTCTCCTGCTGGAAAAAAGAAGGTCACGGCAGTGTGACACTGGAAGAAGCGTATGCCCAGTCCTGTAACATTGCGATTGCCCATATCGCCAAGATGGTGGGCGGAGAAAAGCTGGAGGAATATGCAAAAAAGCTGGGCTTGACCACTCAAGTGGGGCACGTTACGCCTCATCTGTATAAACTGAAAAACTTCAAGCAGCTGGATGGTGAAGAGCCGGGTAGAGTCTTTGCAGAGGGAGTATCCCGCGACGATGAAGGCGTCCTGATTCAAAGCTCCATCGGTCAGCGGGATGTACGAATATCCCCCTTGCAAGCGGCCAACATGATGGTAACGATTTTGCGTGGCGGTCAAAGCTCTCAAGTAAGGCTGGTAAAAGAGATCGCATACCGAAATGGTCAGTCGTTCCACGCATTCCCAGAGCAGGAGCTCTCTTTGGACGGAATTGACTACGTCACTGCCAATAAATTGCGAAAAATGATGCGCAAAGTCGTCACTGAGGGAACAGGACAGATGCTCATGAATTCCGCTTGGCAGGTGGCAGGCAAAAGCGGGACTGCGCAAATCGGGGATGCGAATGGAAACAACCACCTGTGGTTTCTCGGGTACGCCCCGTTAGAAGAGCCGCGTTACGCCATTTGTGTCGTGGCAGAAAATCAGCCCAGCTGGGGAAAAAACCAGGCTATGGAGCTGTTTCACCGAGCTGTTGCTGAGCTTGCCGATCATACAGCTCAATCTTCCCAACCTCGCGAAGAGTATTTCCGAGGATGAATCCTCTTGCGTTAATTTGATTGTTTTTACCTAGTCCGACGATCAGCATGAGGGGAGAGGAGGACATGTACATGGATTGTGACGCTTTTGACCAAATGGTTCTCTTATCACCTTTGCTGGGAGATAGGCGTTTTACCGTATGACTATGCCAATCACCAATGTATTTCCATTGTCGATGTCTGCTTAATTTGCGGACGAGCTTATTGAGATGCGTGTCATCGAAAAAAATAGAATGTGGCTGGTGAATCGCATTTGGGCCTGGTTCACTTGCATACGTAACGACCCATCTATCCTCACCAAGTGGGTATCCCATCATAACCCCTCCTGTTTCCAGTGAGGGTTTTTTTCGTACGGCCTGCTCAATCTGTTTCCACGCTTTTGGTGTGATGTACAGCGTCGTCATGAGACGTTCGTCCCTCCTTGATAAAACCACTGACATTTGCTTGATATCATATGTATGCAAATTATGAAAGGTCCCGGCGTCCAGCAAAGTTATGAATTGTCGAAAAAAAGATTGTAACTCACCCTCTTCCTTTCTATAATTTGAGTAAAAGTGTGAGTTCAAAAAGTCGACTTTTTGAACAACCTCTAAAAGACGGAGACTGGAAAGGTTGATTGTATGCCTTTGGCACCTGTTGATCTCTCACTGATTGGACAAGTTTTAGCGGCTGATTTGTACACCGAACAAGGAATTTTGCTGCTGGGACAAAACACGACGATCACGCCTGCCCATGTGATTTTATTGCAAAAGCAACGAGTCCGTGAGGTTGACATTATACAGAGTCTGACGGAGGGAACGGGTGAGGAAGTGACTTCTCAACTATTCCAACTAGAGGCTGATTCCGAAACCGTTGCTGCTTATGTACAAGCTCTCGACAAAACGAGACTACTCTTCGATGAACTGACAGTTGGCGTAGCAACGAGTCTTGATCATTTTTCCAATATCTTTTTTGATGTAGCAGAAAAATCGACGAAGCATTTGGGGTTGTTCCGGAACCTGTACGTACTGGAAGGGGCAGACAGCTATACATACCGACATTCATTAAATGTAGGCATTCTCTGTTCGCTCATTGCTCGCTTGTTGAAATGGGATGAAGAGCGAGTCGCATTTATGGGGACAGCAGGATTTTTGCATGACATTGGAAAAATGAGGGTACCCAAGGAAATATTGCTTAAGCCAGGCAAGCTAAGTGAAGAAGAGTTTACGATCATGAAGAAGCATACCAACTACGGCTATGAAATGATCCGTGAGATGAAGGGTGGGTCTGAGCTGTTGGCATTGTGTGCCTTGCTGCATCACGAGCGACTTGACGGGTCTGGCTATCCGGAGCAAAGAAAAGGCGATAGCATTCCGATCGAATGTCAGGTGCTTGCCGTTGCCGACATGTTTGATGCGATCTGTTCTGATCGGGTGTACAAAGGGAGGACGTCCCCATTCGAGGCGGCACAGCTCCTGTGGAAGGAAGCCTGTAATGGAATATTGAACGTTGAGATCGTTGCACAGTTTGTGCGCTACATTGCCTTGCTGTACGTAGGTGCGAAGGCGAGGTTGAGTAGCGGGGAAGAAGTCGAAGTGATTCTAATTCATCAGGATGAACCGATGCGTCCGTTGGTACGAAGAATGGGTGAATTCCTCGATTTACGGCATGATCGCAAGCTGACGATTGAAAAAATGATTGGATAGGAACGTCGATGCGAAAAAGGTGAAACCGCTCTTGAGAAATGAGAGCGGTTACATTGTTGCTGATCTGTGAACGATCGTCGGGAAAGCTCGATCCGCTTGGCAGATTGTGACACAATGAAAGTGTGCATGATAGACAAAGAAACGAAAAGAGTCGTGTCGTGCGAATGCTCGAAATGCAAGGAGGAAACACATGATACGCAAAGCGGAACCTACAGATGCAGCTTTTGCTGCGCCATTGATTTATGATGCCATTGGAGATATCGCGCATACGCTGACAGGTGCAACGGAGGCAGCGGATGCGATTCGTATGATGGAAGAGTTTTTTGTGAAGGAAAATAACCGACTCAGCTACGAAAACGCGGTGATTGCCCTGGATGGAGATGTACCGGTAGGACTGGCGCTCTTTTATCATGGGAGCCAAACAGAGGTGCTCGATCGCCCCTTCGTTGAGCATGTCCAACGTTTGACTGGCGAGACAATTACGCTTGTAAAAGAAGCAAAGGATGACGAATTTTATTTGGATTCTGTCGCGGTTGATTCCTCATGCAGAGGGAAGGGGATCGGATCTCTTCTGCTGGATGCCTTTGAAAAAGAAGCGATTCAGCGCGGGCATGACCGAATCGCTTTGCTCGTTGACGAGGAAAAACCACGTGCGCGCAAGCTGTATGAATCGCTCGGCTATCGTGAGGATGGGACAGTGATCGTAAGCGGGCATAAATTGAGCCATATGGTGAAGGCCCTATCGGAAAAGGCATAAGAGATCTCTATCGAGGCTAGATACAAGAACAAAAAACGTTTCCAGTTGGACATAGCGCAAAAAGTCCGAGGGAAACGTTTTTTCGTACGCTTAGCTGCTAAAAGAAGGCACGCTTTCTACTTGAGGTGAGGACAGGTAAGGTGTGAGATCAAACTTCCAGTCAAATTCACGGATCGGGCTGTACTTACCCGTCAGGAGCTTCAAAATATGAGCTTCGGTCGCTTTACTCGTATTTTTGGACGCGCCTGCTTCGTCGTATAGATTGCCGCATGCATACGCAAATAAATACTCTTCCCAGCTCGAATAAGCGAGTTGGATTCGCTTGGCTACGTCCAGCATGCTTTCTACGGCATCTGCCTTGGGGAGATAGGACTGCTGGGCTCCTGCTTTGCAAATAATGAGATACCAAGCGTAATCAAAGGCGGCAATGCCTGCATGTGGGAGTCTGTTCATGTACGAGTACACGATCAACTGCCGGGCTGACTCCAGGTCGCCTTTTTTTAAGGATGCGAGGTAGTTGGGACGATTGGCAGCGCTGAGTGCGGATAATACGTGGCGATGCTGATCAAACTCAGCTCTTCGCCCATGTTCCAAAAACCAAGTTAAGCGCTCTTGCGTTTTCGCAGCATCTCCCGTGTCCCATCTGTTATCAATTCGAAGCCGCAGAAACGTATCGCGCAGGCGGTTGTATTCGTGGATTGCCAAATAATACGCGAGCCGCTTCTGATTTAAGCAAACAGAGGAGAGAGCATGCAAGTAGCGACTTAACTTTGGGTCGATCTCTTTTTCGTTTTCTGCTTCTTTTGTCATGGAAGTCCTCCCTGCCTCCTTTAGTGGAATGTCAATGCTTTGCGAGTTTTGGGAATCTCACGAATGATGCGGATGTAATACAACATGGAAATTATCGCGAGAATGCCCATAAGCCATGATCCCGTCCAACCTTTTTCTTCCAAGTCAGGCTTGGCATTGATATACGTATCGGTCACGAGAACTGCATTGTGCGGATGCTTGCGTTTGTCCAAAGCATTCACAATGACAGGCAACATCTCACCATCCGGTATCGCCTTGAGCGTTCCTCGCATCGTAATGGAATGTTTGTCATGAATTTCTTTGGCATGGTCGTAGTCCGTAATGACAATGATCGCTTTTTTATCCAGATAGCCCACATTTACATAACCGGTGTCAGAGTTTAATAGATCTCGCTCTTCGGCTTTGGCAGATGGAATGAACTCGGCTTTTGGCTCGAGATGCTTCTCTTTGTCATAGACGCGGAGCATATTGATATAGGAGGCTTTGGTCAATGTAAATTCCACCTGGTAGCCAAGCGGAGTTTGTTTTAACTCGTCCATCGTCTTAACTTGGACAGGCTTAAATTGATTGACCAAGGAATCAAACATCTGCTCCGAAGTCATCTCCAGCTTCATGGATACGACAGCAAACATAGCGTAATGGAGCAGAAGGAGAAAAATAATCGTCCAAATGTTACGTCTCGTGTAAATGGCAAAAAATTGCTTGAACCTTGATAACTTGCCAGGAAGCCCGAGTGCGCGTAAGTTTTTTCTCCTAGCGGCTTTGGCTTGCTTGTTTGCAGTTGGTTCGGTCATCTTGTTAAACGGAGACTGTATTTGCGTCAGGCATATCTTCACGTCGATATCGGAGGGATTATGCGAAAGCATCTCCTGAAAAACCTCTTGAGCCTTCTCCCATTCCCCTAGCTGAAGATAGCCTTTCCCCAGCAAGCTACGAGCGTCCCACAGTTCCGGCATGCGAGTGAGGATTTCCTCGCAATCTTTGATCGCATCGGCGGCATCCCCTTTTTCAAGGAAAAGCCGGGCACGATACAAATACGCATCGATGTTATCTGGATCAAGACGTAACAATTGATCAAAGGTATGAAAGGCACGATTCTTATTTCCGGTTCGCAAAAAATATTCGCCCTGTAAACGGATCAAATCGGGGTCAAGCGCGTACAGGGCATGGGCTTTTGCCAAATAACTCTGAGCCGTTTCCCAATCATTTTCCATGAGGGCAAATAACGCATCGCTGCGCCATTCTAGAAACGCTTCAATATCCAAATCCTCACGATTCTCAAAAGAGTGGTAACGCAGCGTGAAGGTCTGATTGAGCTGGCCGTTCAGGTAAGCGACAAAACGTCCAGAGAGCTGGCTTACGAGCTTTTCCGATTTCTCCCGCCATTGAAAATGAGAATCGAGCAGCTTCCACACCTCATGAGGCAAGTGATAGTGTTCTTCTAAAAAGTGGAGAAATTGCGTATCGATGAGTTGATGGCAGCCGATATTCCACATGGCCTCGTCATTCAGCAACTCACGCCAGTTGTCAAGCTGGATTCGTTCGTGATAGTTATCGTACAGCTCTTGCGTACGGCGGAAAAAACGCTCCACCATATCATCGGGGTTCATGGAGCGTTCGGAATGATCGTAGCTCTCCGTGAAATCGTACCTCTTGGGAATGGGGATTTCTTCTTGAGAGACAACTTCTTGCGTTGTTTCCTCTAGAAACCTATCAAACAGTGTGAGTCGCTGCGGTGGATCGTAGTTAGGCGGCTCTTCTTCTACAGGTTCAGAATGCAACAGCTCGTAAAGACGTCTTGGCGGCTGGAGGTGAATTGCCTCTTCTTCGGAATCGGTATTCGCCATCTCATAGCGCTGCCGTGGTGGCTGAAGGGGAACCGATTCTTCTTCCGATTCATGATTCTCGCCTTCATCCAGTTGTCTCGTCTGTCTTCTTTCCGGTAGGGGCGTTTCTTCGCACATACGATTCCGCTTGGTATTACGTGTGTACTTCAGAGCGAGGTCATACGCCTCTCGCAATCGCTGAAAGCCTTCAGGATCAACTTCTGGATTGTGCACCTTCAATTTTTTGGCATAAGCCTTTTTTATCTGGGCAGGATTGTCCGTCGGTTCAATCCCGAGAATCTCCCAAATCCCCATTAATACTCATTCCACCCTTCAAACATGTCCAGCTGCTGCTTCAATTCTTCTGCTGCTTTGGCGATGTCTCTTTCATTTTGGGTGGAGAGGACACTTTCGAACCGGCGTAAATAATTCGCAATGATCATGCGGTTTTCGCCCAACGCTTCCTCATACATACGCTCGCCTTTTGCCAGAAGCAATCGATTTTCGGTTCGCTCTCTGGGGTGGATCTTAATGTTTTGAAGAGCTTGAAAACGCTCCTCAATTTCCTTTTGTGATAGGCTGCCCGGATTTTTTTCGATGACGGCCTTGCTTTTGACTCCTGTAGAGACGACAGTCACTTCGACTTCCAGAATCCCGTTGATGTCATATGTATAACGAACATCGATAGATTCCTCGCCCTTTTTAGCAGGGGGAACTTTTACATTCAATTCGCCAAGCTTGAGGTTATGTTCGACGCGTCGGCTTTCCCCTTGATACACGTCAACGAGAATGGAGCGTTGATAATCGACTACGGTGTATAGCCGTTCTACCCGGCTGACCGGGATTGGCGTATTGCGCTCGATGATCGGAAAGAAGTAGCCGTCCTCGTGTTTGCCGTTTGCCATGGTTTGTACAATACCCGTACCGAGTGTGTATGGGCAAACATCGGTCAAAACAAGCTCGTTTAACGCCTCGTTGCGTTCCTTGAGTGCTGCTTGAATCGCTGTTCCCAATGCAACAGCCTCATCGGGATTAATATGGGAATAGGGCAGTCTCCCAAATATTTTGCTTACGATGGATTTGATAAGCGGCATCCGCGTCGCACCGCCAATAAGCACGATTGCGTCCAGTTCCCGAGGGGAGATGGATGCGTCTCGCAAAGCACGCTCGATCGGCTGACGCAGTCGTTGCAGCAGCGGAAACGCGAGATCTTCCAGCTGATTCCGGCTGAGGGTCGTTTCAACCAGCTCTCCCTGTATATTGACACTCATTTTTCCTTCTTGCTCGGAAAACAAGGCGCGCTTGCACAACTCAGCTTGTTTGTGGATGGACGAACGCGTTTTGCTGTCCAGCGTGCTGATATCGAGTCGATGGGCTTCTATAAAATAAGAGGCAATCAGATCGGTAAAGTCTTCGCCGCCCAAAAAGTTGTCTCCAGCGATTGATTTTACTTCCATCACACCTTCGAACATTTCCAAAATAGAAACGTCAAACGTTCCGCCACCTAAATCGAATACGAGGAATTGTGTTTCGCTTTCCTCCTGATGGAGCCCATAAGAGATCGCAGCGGCAGTCGGTTCGCTGATCAAACGCTCTACTTTCAGTCCAGCAAGCTCTGCTGCTCGTTTGGTTGCTTTGCGTTGGGTGTCGTTGAAATAGGCAGGCACACTGATAACCGCTTCGTGAACGGGGTGCCCTAAATGAGCCTCAGCGTCCGCCTTCAAAGATTTAATCACAAAGGAGGAAAGGTCTTCGGCAGAAAGGGAGTATCTTCCCAGTTGGTACCTTTTTTCTGTCCCCATAAACCGTTTGAAGGTAGAAGCAGTCCGATCAGGGTGAGTTATGAGGCGCTCTCTGGCGATTTTTCCAATCAAAATTTCGCCGTTTTCATCGACGCTGACCACAGAAGGAGTCAGTGTTTCTCCGAGCGCGTTTGGAATGAGCACGGGTCCATTCTCAGTCCAGTAGGCCACCAGACTGTTCGTCGTGCCCAAATCAATTCCAATGGTGGTCATCAGCTAGGTCCTCATTTCCGTGTTTTTTCTACTAATATCGGTAAAAGCAGAGACTTTATATATAATTTTACCATGAAAAAAATGGATATAATTGGTGCTTTAGTAGGATATGAAATCGAATTTTAGATAAAGAAAATAGAAATAGAATTCGTAACATAGAAAAGGACATACGAGAGAGGTCGTTATGCCAATGCAGCAGCGAATAGAAAAGTGGTTTGAAGCATGGAAGTTACTTATGCATGATATGGAGCGTCAAGGTGCCCAGGTTTGGCCGCTCACTATAGAACCACCGGCGGGGCTGGAAGAAATCGAAAGAAAAGAGGAGAGTCTCGGGATCAGCTTTCCTGCGACGATCCGTACTATTTTGCATGCGGGCAGCAGTCAGGTTCAAATAAATTGGTCGTTGCCCTCTCGAGCGTTAGATCCTTTTTCACTCAGTGGAGATTTGGGATGGTCATTGGATGCATTTGAGTGGCCGTACTTTGGCGGGGACGAAGAGAGTGAGGACGAGAAAAGGTATCTCTGTTTTCACGTCGGCGGGAATGGCGACATGCTGCTCATCGATTTGTCGACAGGCGCGGATGACCCTCCCGTCTATTCATGGGGACATGAGACAGACGAGTTCCTCTTGCTCGGCAAAAGCTTCACAGAGTTCGTAGAGCGAGTCACAGAGCTCGGCTGTATTGGGGCAGAGTGCTGGAATTATGAAGCGCTCGCAGGTGCAGAGGGACTCGATGTTGAGGGGCAAGTCGCACAAGAGTGGAAAGAATGGCTGCAAACCTATCGGACGCTAACCTTTGAAGAGGCCGCGCAAGATTTCGAGAAGCTGGTCTTGTTTGCCAAAATGCATGGTGCAGGAGATTCACGTATCCAAAAGGCATTTGCTCAGTACGATTGGGAGCCGATTTTGCATAAATGGGTAGTGCAAATCGAGCAGGAAACCTCATCAAGCAATCTGCTACTCTGGTGCCAGCTCATTGTCGAGACAGTAGGCAAACAGGCAGAGAGCTGGGTACGCTCGCTCTGGGAATCTGGGCCACATTATGAACGCATAGGCTCGAGTCTACGTGCATATGTAACGGCGGCTTGTTTGCCAGAAGAAGAGGGCTTGCAGCGAGTTTTGGCTGAGATGGACGAAGTCGTTGCCAGAAAAGAATGTCTGGTAGGATATGCTGCCAATAGTCATTTGCATCACTTTCGCTCCCGTGAAGTCATTATGTGGATGAAACCGCATGTGGCGTACCCGATTGAAGGCTGGGATGATCTATTCGCCGTATCACGTCCACAATGGGATGATCTGATTCATTGGCTGGACGGAAATGAAGCACAGCGGCAGATTGCGTTAAGTGCTTGGGGGAAAATGCTGACGAGTGGTGAGTCGCCTTCAGGTGAAGCGAATTGGCAAGAAATCAATCGGTTGTTGGATGCAGCGTACGAAAAAGCCATTCTGCGCAAGGAAAAGGAGCGTGTAGATCGCATTCGATCTTCCTTGGAAACAGCAAAGCATTAGACGAAGAGGCATTGACCCGTGTTTGTGCAAGAGGAATGAAGCAAGGGGGAAAGACAATGAGAAATGTGGTAACGGTATGGGGAGCAGCCTTGCAGTCTTCTGATGAACTGGCGGATTTTCTGACTCCGGTTTACGATGAGGACGGGGAAGTGATACCGTCTGGCTTTTTAACAGCGTCGGGCCTTGAATGGGTGGACGAGGACTTTTTTGAAGTGCATGAGGTACAGGATGCAGAGGCCAGAGCGGACTTTTTCACGTATTTGGAAAACGAATATGCGATGAATGCAACACTGGATAGAAAAGAATGGCCCAAACAGCTAACAGAGGAGATTGGCAAGTACCCACATGTGATTTTGCTGTATGGCAATGAATCGCGGTACGGTCCGATTAACGAAAAATTGTTCGATCTCACTGAGGGCGGGCAAGAAAAAGATGCACCGGTGGTCCTACTCGCCAAACTTGTATTTGAGACAGAGGAGCGGTAAGGAGCAGGAAGGAATGCCTAAGAAAGGAGAGACAGATATGGCTTACCATTTCGCAGATTTATATGATGCGGCTGAATTGGGAGACATTGAGCTCATAAAAAAGATCGTCACGAAACAGCCGGAATTGCTGCATGAGAAGGATGAGTATGAGTTTTCCGTACTGCATGGCGCTGTGATGACAGACGATGTTGACCTCATTGCGTATTTGGTCGCACAGGGAGCCGATGTCCATGCGAAAAACGATGAGGGTATTACCCCGTTGCATATCGCGCTCTATCCAGAGGTCGCAGAGGCGCTCATCGCGCACGGTGCAGACATACATGTCAGCGCTCATGATGGAAGTACCCCGCTGCACACGCAGGTAGCGGATGGCGAGGAGCGTGTGGATGTGGTAGAGTTGCTGCTGGCTAAAGGTGCGAATCCTAACAAAAAGGACATGGAGGGGCAAACACCATACGATATAGCACGCGAGAGAGAAGACGAAGAGATGATGGCTTTATTTGAATAGGGAAAAAGCTAAGCGTCCGTTATGATTTCGGACGCTTTATTTCTTGCTCAAGTGCTGCGACACGTTTTTCCAGCTCGGCGATGGCTTTTTGCTTGGTTTCCGTGCGTTTTACGATGAACAAGCAGCAAGCAATGACAAGTGCTATGGGCATGAAGAAGATAAAGAGCTGAAAGAGTACAGTACCCCATTCGATCGACACAGCGCCAAATTCTACCATGGGTGATCGCTCCAATCATTCGTTTTGTTCATTTTACCAAAATATCTCATTTTTTCTAAGCTTCAATCCATATGCACAAATGTGAATCCTTTACCATACAAGCAACAGTGAATTAATCGACAACAACTCCCTGCGTACAGGCACGCATAGGCAACCGCCCACATATGGATAGAAGTAAGCTATTCCAGACGTGGAGGTGGCAGCCATGTCCAGCATTATCGCGGCGCTTTCCCTTGTTTTTAAAGAACTTCTTGTTTTTGTGGCTTATGTCAAGAACAATGCCTTCCCGCAACCGCTTCAGGACACGGAAGAAGAAAAGTACCTCCGACTCATGGCCAAAGGCGACCCTTACGCCCGCAACAAGCTGATTGAGCACAATTTGCGTTTGGTGGCGCATATTGTGAAGAAATTCGAGAACACAGGTGAGGACAGTGAAGATCTGATTTCCATCGGTACCATCGGCCTGATCAAAGCAATTGAGAGTTACCAGGTGGATAAGGGCACCAAGCTGGCTACGTATGCTGCGCGTTGTATTGAGAATGAAATCCTCATGCATCTAAGAAGCTTGAAAAAAACAAAAAAAGACGTATCCTTGCACGACCCAATCGGGACGGATAAAGAAGGCAATGAAATTACCTTAATCGACGTCCTTGGCACAGAAACCGACGAAGTGGTCGACGCAGTACAGCTCAAGCTGGAGTCCAATAAAATTTACCAGCACATTCACATCCTTGATGAGCGCGAAAAAGAGGTCATCATCGGCAGATTTGGGTTGGATCAGGACAAAGAAAAGACACAGCGTGAAATTGCGCGTGAGCTGGGCATTTCTCGTTCGTATGTATCCCGTATCGAAAAGCGAGCGTTAATGAAGTTGTTTAATGAGTTTTATCGGACGAAACAGCCGCAGAATCGGTAGTTTGTTTGCAGCGGAGGAACTATTTTGAGGGGAATTACAAAAGTTTACACAACAAGTGTTTTTAATGGTTAGAATTCACACTCGTAAAATACAGACAAGTAAATAGGATGAAGCCACTCGGATACCGGGTGGCTTTTCTATTTGCTTGCTGATCAAGAGGCTCTTATTGGATCAGTCAAAGCGCAGGGGGAAGGGGTAATTGTACGAATCAAAAGAATGGAGGACCAAAAGAAATAGCCTAGCGCAAATTACTATTACAAGCTACTGGTGAGCAATCAATGGCAGAAGGGACAGAAAAGCAGCGTGCCAGGAAGCCAGGTTAATCGGTTAGCCTGGAGGTACGGCTATATATTTTTCGGTTGACGAACCTCTCAGGGCTACTATTATTCCGATCGGCACGCCAGACGTTTGCGACAATTGCGCAATCGAACAGATGGTAAAGCGTGGGAAGGAACAAGAACACGTCATCAACATGCTGGCAACGAAGGTGATGGGATGGGAAAAGCATGAAGTAGAGCTTGATCTAACCGATGGAGGGACGAAAAAGTTCTTTAACTCTTAGCGGAAGAATGGAATAGAGGTTGCAACTCACTGGCAGCCACTCTACAACATAGCCGATGCGTGGATGATTATTGATAGATTCAAGCACGAGCCAGATGTATACATCAGATTTACATTCGAATCTCATGTTCCACCACTCATATTCGCTATTGATCCAGCGGTCATTTGTGAAGCAGCCAAAAGGAAGATTGAGGCGATTGAGACGCGTGCTTAACACAACCGTAATTTTGTAAAGAAGGAAGAGACTTTCAATAATGAAAAAAAATACACCCCTGGATATCCCAAGGGTGCGTTAATGGAATTTCTGCATTTACATGATCATGAAGCACCAGAAATGGCTAATGCATATCGACTTGGAAAGTATCCCAGACTGTTGCTCCTTTGGTATCAGTGGCTGTGATTGTCACTGTAACGGTACCCATTTGACTGGGAAATCTAGAAATTTGTACGATTCCGGATGCATTTACAGTGGCTGTAGCGGTACTTCCATCAATCGAGGAAACCGAGAAGGTCAAAGGTTCTCCATCCGGGTCGGAAAAATTCCCTGCTACGTTAACAGTGATCATAGGTATCAGAGGGGGCATTACTTGATCCGGAATGGTACTAACTACTACAGGTGCTTGATTGCTATTCTCGAGTTATCCCCTTCTCTTAGGGAGGGTTTTCATTCGAGCCTACACCGTGCGGGCGACTTTCATCGCACACGGCGTTCCATCAACGGATAAAAAGGATATTTACAACGGGCAACTTTAGATTAAAATGCATTAAGATTTCTAGTCAACTAACCAAAGTTAGTTTGAACAGAGTCTGCAATAATTAACACAACAGTAATTGGGGATAATGGGCTCAATTACTTACTTAAGACAAAACAAAAACCCACTGTCGCCAGTGAGTTGAAATTTTTTGTATCCCGACTTATGTTAAAAGACTGCTTTTCTCAGCAGGTCAAGCTGCAGCGTCCAACAAATGTTACGCACCATTGTGTCATATTAGGCTCGTGCAAGTCTGGATTCACTAGATTTACAAATGTCACCTGTACATCTAAATCAAACAAATCTTGTTTTTGCATTGTTAGTCCCTCCTAATAACATGGTTTTGTTTACAATAAACGGTAACATTAAATCGGTTTTTAGTAAAGTGCATGAATAGATATTTAGTTTTATAGAGAGTACGGCGGGTGAAGCCGTTACTTCGAAATGGGAACACAACACACGATTTGAAATGGGAGGGTGAAAGGAATGTCGTGGAACCTGATAAATAAAGGCGACAAAAGGGCGCTGGCTCTGGCTGATCGGCATTACACCCGACAGAAACCAGGTAGCAATCAGTTTTATCGACCGGGAAAGAATCTGGTTCTACTCACCGAGGATGAAAAGGCTTTGTGGGTGACATGGCACGGAATCAGGGATCACGGCTGGGATGCGTGGGAATGCACTTTGTTTCGAAATGAGGGAGATTTCCTATCGAGCCACCTGATTGTTCTAGCTCTGGGGATTACTCGGAATATGTGGGGTGTGCCGCCAACGGACGGAATCATAACTTACGTTGGCAAGCACCCACGCGGCGAATGTTCCCATGCAGCAGGCTTCCAGCGTGAGGATACAAAATGTGTATTAAGAGAATGGAGGAAAAAGGTAGATGCAGCACTTAAAAGAGGTATTGTTAATCGCTAGGGATTGTAAATAGAATGCGAGCGACATCCAGGCATTCTGCGAACGGACGATTATAAATTTTGTCATCGAAGTATTCGATGAAAATACTTTCTACATGTTTGGCCAACTCTTCAGGGGTGCTGTAGTTAGATTGAAGAAGTATAATAATCTCATTTATTTCAAATCGGTAATGATCGTGTTCGGGATCTATACCAACTAACCCAATCGGGTCCCATCGATCAATAATGTTTTTTACTTTAGCATAAATCAACTGCTTCACCTCAAAATTTTTCAGTCAAAATACAATACCATAAATAAGGACCGCCTTTAACTTATTAGTTATTGAGTAAAAAGAGACCCCTAGGATTTCCTAAGGGTTCGTCGATGGAAACTACTCAATAACTTTAAAAATGAAGCTATAAGATACTTCACCACTTATTCCATCACTTGCTGTAATAGTACCAGTAGTTTGGCCTGCTTTTAATGCGGTGAAGTTAGCATTACCAGTTGAACTGTCAATGGATACTTGAGCAATACTACTGTCACTTAGAGTAATGGAATAAGTTAGAGGATCATCGTCGGGGTCCCTAATATAATCCGAAAACTCGAGTAGTCCATTCGGGAATCTCAAAGTTAATTGGAAAACATCGATTTGCTTGATAATTATAGGTTTGTGATTGCTATTCTCGACTTATTCCCTTCTGTTTGTGAGGGTTTTTGTTCGAGCCTACACCGTGCAGGCGACTTTCATCGCACACGGCGTTCCATCAACGGAAAAAGGTGAAAAATTACAACGGGCTATATCAGTATATATAACACTACTGAACAAAAGCTAAACAAATTTACAAAACACACGATTTGTACAAACGTAGTCCCAGCGATAAAAATAACCCCCGGAATATCCCCGAGGGCCATTGATGGATTACGTTACTGTTTGAGTAATAACATTTGATTCGCCTTCGTTCTTACCACCTGTAATGACAACCTTAAATAGATAGGTTTTTCCTGCCTCTAACTGAGCAGCACGTACAGAATGCATGGGAATCCCATTAGCGGAGCCAGATTTAATCCCTAATGGCAGGTAAGCATCCCCCCAAGTTTCTCCATTGTCCGTAGACTGTAAGACTTTCTCAGATGCGGCGTCCTGTGGGGCGGTATAGTAAAAATCAACAAATCTTCCATGAGACACATGCCAACCAGACCCAGAAATTACAACATCATTAATTGGTTTCGTATCGCTATTCTCGTCTTATTCCCTTCACTAATCGAAGGTATTCGAACAAGCCTACACCGTGCGGGCGACTTTCATCGCACACGGCGTTCCATCAACGGATAAGAAAGTTTTTACAACGGGCAACTTTAACATAGGTTATATATTCAAATCTGTCTTCTAACTAAAGTTAACCCATTTAGTGGTAGCTTTAGAAATGAACCTAGTTAAACAAAAAAATCGATTTGATAAACAAGATGATCGCTCCAATGAAGAGACATCAGAAATCTTGGAATATCACCTTTCCATAACGGCTTCATCGAAAATTTTTCTGTAATAGTGCAAATCAAATTGAGAGGCTAATGCGTCGACTGTAGACCAAAATTTATCTTCATTGAAGCCAACAAAATCTACGACGATAAACTCTGCGAGATTATGGAATGCATGCGCTATACGGAAATTTCTATAAAAGGTAGCCTCGTCAAAAGCACCACTGTTTTTTAGGTCTAGGAAAGCTTGATGAATTAATTTCTTATAAGCGATCTTCTTTACTTCAGTCATCAGATCATCTCCTTTTCCTGATTAAATAGGACAGGGGGGTGGAAATTCCTGCGTGAAGAAAGCAGTTGATCTGTCAAAACATTACTTGTGAGAAGGGGAGGAAGGAATGCAGCAGACATAATTTTGCTAGCGAAAAGATTTAACTCCTGTAAGGAGACAGGAGTCGAAAATGTTTTCTCGCTATATCTGGACTTCTGACGAAACCGAAGCAATTGCACAACTGCGTGTCCATCAAATTTCCTTTTATGGCGATTTAGTTATTACCCAAGTAAATACTCTTCTAAAAAAGCCAGTGGGGTTATAGATACGCATAAACCATCTATCTAGCCCAAGTGGGTAATTTTGAAGCACATATACAGGTTCATTTTGTTCAATGAGCCATCCAGCACTGATAACCCTCCTAGTACCTTCTGGTGCTGGTATCAAGTTAATATTTTCATATGAATATGGTCGAATCTCGATGGGCTGAAAACGGTGGCGCCAAAAGCCATTTCCGAGACTATCTGTTATACGTATATTTTTCCGACTTAGGGTGATGATTTTTGTCCGTTTTACACCTCTTTTTTTCACAATCTTGGATGATGATTTTTTTTTCATGTTTTCACCTTCTACGCTTATTTACGTTTTGTAGGATCAACATATGAAGGAAAAGAGATAATGCTTGGACTAATTTACATGAGTTAAAAAAATGGGGGAATTCAATAATTAGAGCTCAGACTGAACAATTTGAACCCAGAACTGCTACAGGCTATTCAACACAAGAGAAATGGTGATGAACTATGTTAATCCTTCTTATCGATTAACTTGGTAAGCAGGTCTTCGATTCTCTGTAAATGTTGATTGGTTTGCTTCAGCAGATAATACAAATTCACAAGTGAGATCATTACCACAATCCCAAAAACTAATACATCAATTTTAATACCACCTTAATTGGCAATCATTGGGTAATTTGTACCTTCGTGAATGATAGCATTAAAGTAAAGAAATCGCGATATTTAACAAAATATTTCGGGAGTAAAAAATAGACAAAAAAATAAGCCCCCAATCAGGGAGCCCTAATAATTTCTTTCACCAAGAAAAACAAAATAAAAAGGAGCGACAGGAGAAGGGGATTGATCAACTGTTTCCACAGCTTCAAAGGTCTGAGTCCACGAATGAGTTGAAAGCACGACAGATCGAAAGGGCTTTGCAGTATTCGTTGGATGAAGTAGAGCGTCAGATCACCGAAGAGAAGTATGTCAGCACATCACGCGTAAAAGACATCAATGTTGATTTAGGGCTAACAAAAGACCAATACTACACAAAAAAGATAGATGCAATAAGGCAAATTGCTACGGCACTCGGGATGATCTGAGTGCCTTTTTTGTGCGAAAAAGCCCAACAAAACCACGATAAAATGCGGGATAAAACTTAGACTTTATCAGGGATAAAAGGCAGGACGATTTGAAATGGTGGAATCGGTAATCTTGAGTCAAGAGCAAGCAACATCGGCTCTTGGGAGATACCGTCTATCCCTTATCAATGGCGTGCGTACCTGAACGAATCTATGGGTGCTGACGAATGTGATCTTACGAGAGGGGGACATTCTGAGCCTGAACGCACCAGTTGCAATGAGCCGTAGCAGGGAACCATGCAATTAGTTATCATTGTATGCATTACAGCGGTTTTCAAGTTTTAGGGAACCCCTCTCGGAGCTTTGGAAAATCGCGAACTACTCTGCTGGGATTTACCGGACAGGGGATTACATGCGAGACATACGGCACCGGCTCTCGCCCATTGTCCAGTACCTCTCATCTTTGCCTACGGATAGAGTGTGAGTCGCTATGAGGAATACCGCCGCATGATGGCGAGTTGTTTGGGTTTAACGGTGCTAATATAGTATTAGCGAAGAATGAGGATAGCCACCCAGCTTGTCCGAGTGGCTATTGCATAAGCTTATGAATCCTACTACGAATTTTACTGATTTGAAAATATTAATTGGTGCTGTTTTTTACGTAAGCTTCTGCTTTTTCAACATCTTGTCCTTGTAGTTCAACGCGATATTGACAACTATTTTTCATCCAATAGTCTTGGTAACTACTATTCGAAGTTGTAGAGTAAATGTCTATATCATGTTTCTCCCACCAGATGTTATCCGAACACTTTTCTAGAATCGTTGCCTTTGCTCTCCCTTTATTGACTGTTACTCCATATCTCCCGTATGCATCCTTGCCAAAAACTACGGAACTTGAGTCCCACTCATTTTTCACTACTGAGACATAATGGATATCAGCGGCGTAGGCAACAGACATTGATCCAAAAACGGTAAGAGCAGTAGTAATAGAAAGTAGCTTTTTCTTCATAATATACCCTCCTAATATTTTGAATACACAAACATAATACCATAAAGTTGTATATTTTCCATATATTTGAAATTGTGTTTGATATTCAAGGTTGGATCGTGTTAAAGCAAAAAATACCGACTTGAGTCGTCTGTTGAAAGGGCGGCTTTTTCTATGAGTGAGAAAGATGAAAAGATACTCAAAGTCAAGGCGAGCATCCCTAGTAATTCGGTTGCCAGCAGATCATCAATGATACGGATGTGTATGTGCCAGCGGGAAAGGGAACAAGTTGCATTGCTTGTTACCTGATTGCGAAAGAGATAAGACAGAAAAAGTGACTGATAAGTAACGCCCAGCAAACAGGGATTATTTGCGAGAGTAGATTCCGACCCCTAACACCTTGTTCAGCGGGCGTTGTGACGACTATCAGTTAAGAGAGCATTCAAAAGTGGGTTATTAAAGTAAAAATAAAAATGGAAAATATTGCATATTAAAAAGGTGTCTGATACCATAAATGTAAAATATAGTATATTTCGAAAAGGGAGATGAGTCTTGTGTTAGGAAAACTCAAGGTATCTACATTGGGAATTGTTGCTACTGCGTTGCTCTTACCTAGTGCTGTGTTTGCAAGTCCGCCTTCTGCAACAAAATTCTCTGAACCAACTGCTATTACTTAGTATAAAGTAGCGAGCAGTGAAGCTAGAAGTCTTGCAAGATCAGAGCTGATTAGTGCTTGGTTTGAATGTGAAAGATTCTATCAATTGCCTGATTCTTTTACGAATCAAAGCGAGGTTGAGGTTAGAACAAGTACAGAAAAAAACACTGGAAGTAATTCCACTTATACAGTTACTTTAATG
The DNA here is from genome assembly GCF_000282075.1 of Brevibacillus sp. BC25. Taxonomy (NCBI): domain Bacteria; kingdom Bacillati; phylum Bacillota; class Bacilli; order Caryophanales; family Paenibacillaceae; genus Brevibacillus; species Brevibacillus sp. BC25. The sequence goes on along the minus strand of NZ_AKIX01000110.1, from coordinate 142,339 downwards.
AAGTTCAGCCATTGGGCAGGAAAATTCATGCCAGAAAAGTCCGAGACGAACCTTGTTAATGGTGGCGCAGGTTGGTTCTTCACGGGTTTAGACCCGGATGCGCTTTACACCATACAAATTGATGGAAATGTAAAAGGACATGTCTCAGTATATTCGGTCAATTAAACCTATTATCATGCATCAGTAAATAATATCAAGTAGCACTCAAGTAGGAAGATAACAGACCTACGAGGGTGCTTTTTCTTTTGGAAAACAAACTCAATGGGATAAGTTTACTAGTCTTACAGTTAGTTGCAAAACTTTACACTCCAGGAGATTTCAGCGAGAGAATAGGACTCTTTGATAAAATGGAGACAGCAAATAGGAACTGAGCCACTCGGGCAGCCGGGTGGCTTTTCTGTTTGCCATCTGATCAGATAATTCACAAATCAAAGGAGAGAAAATTTATGAAGAAAAAAATTTACTTGGTCTCTTTTAAGGAGAAAACTTTCAAGAGAACGACATTAAAAGAAGTACATGAAAGTAACATGCAAAAGCTAATTAAGCACGGAGCCAAAGTACAAAAAGAACTCAAGAATTTACCTCGTACCTTTATTATCAGTGATCCAGATGAAAGTGTACTTGTTTCGTTAAGAAATGACCCAGACATTCTCGCGGTGGAGGAGAATATTGAAGACCAGCCCTTAATGGCACAAAACCAACCAGAATGGCCATCTACATTAATTGGCTTACCAGAATTCGTTTCTAGAGGATACACGGGTGCAGGTGTAAAAGTGGGTATTATCGACTCAGGTTTCGCAAATCATGAGGACATTGTATATGCAGGCCGCTATAACGCTTATGCAGCAGTCTATGGATATACAACGCCACCAGAGTCTGACTACCTGGGTCACGGAACATCAGTTGCAGGAATTATTGGCGCACGTAACAATGATAAAGGTTATGTGGGAATTGCTCCTGGAGCGTCTCTTTATTGTGCAAAAATTACCCACGAAACTGGAAATGGTTTGGACGTAGCAGCTCAAATCGAAGCGATAGAGTGGTTGGTTAGCCAAGGAGTAAAAATTATTAATTGCAGCTTTGGTGGAATTGTAGATGTGGAAAACCGTAAGATCGCCTTTCGAGATGCTGCATCGTTTCATGATATTCTAATAATTTGTGGTGCGGGTAATGAAGGAAATGTAGGCGGGGCAATGAATGACAATATGATTTATCCAGCAAGATACGATTTTGTATTATCTGTAGGGTGTCTAAAGGCTAATAAAGAACCTGCCGTATATTCAAGTCGTGGTCCTGAATTGGATGTGTCTGCTCCTGGTCATAATGTAATGACAACCATTCCTTCAAGCGCCAATAGAAATGAGATTAATCATTATGATATTTCTAAGGAGTACGGATTATTTACTGGTACTTCTTGTGCAACTCCTCACGTAACAGGACTAGCTGCCTTGTATTGGCAAATGAATCCTTCTTATACGGCTAATCAAATTAAAAATTTGATTTTGTCAAATGTAGAAGAGTTGGGTAAAGATGGTGTGGATGTCGTCTTTGGAAAGGGAATGGTTATTTCCCCATGGACCCCACGAAATGCATATACAGGGAAATTAACGTCTAGCGCTACTACAATTACAGGTTCTCATACTAATAGCAATTTAGTTAATGGTGGTGTAAAACATTTTAAATATGTGGCTCCAATATCCGCCAGATACTTGTTTAAAACAACTAATCAAATGAAAACTCATATTCGTGTTTATGATGAAAGCTATAAATTGCTAGGGTTTAGTCCGTATGGAACAGTGACAGGAGTAACGAATGCAGCTGTATTTCTTGATGCTGGAAAAACAGTTTACATTAGTGTTTCTGGAGAAGATGACTCTCAAACAGGTCCTTTTACATTAGAACTGTATAGCTCAACTCCAACTGTAGTTAAGGAGGATTTTGAAGACGCACAATATGCATTTGACTTCTCAGGCGACTGGGTACGTACCAATCTAGAGCGATATGATGGCACATACAGTTTTACCAATAAAGATATTTCCGACGGACAAGAATCCAGAATTATTTTAATTTAAATATTCCTACAACTGTCTCTAGTGCAATTTTGTCTATGGATTATAAAGTTAGCTCAGAAAGTAACTACGATTTTTTTGAAATTTTGATTGGAGGAATGAAAGTTCTGAGTGTATCTGGTAACGTTCCTTGGACAAAGTTCGAGACTCCGGTTCAATTCGGACTCCATACAATTACTTTGAGGTATGTAAAAGATGGTAGTGGGAGTAGTGGATCTGACTCAGCTTTTGTCGATAATATTACACTAAAATGGTAACGTTCGAGTTTTATCATGACATTTCAAAGAAAGGGAGCTATATTTGAATCCCTAAAAGCTCCCTTTTTAATCAGTAAGGAACTTTATCTACACTCTGACCCGTCTTTGGGCGGGTCTTTTTTATTGGGAGGTTTTCGACAGAATCACGACCGTCTATTGATTAGATGCTTGCAAATGTGATTGTTACAATAATTTACGTGTTACTGTTGAAGATAATCGTGAGGTTCAAGTGCAAATGGAAGGTATTTCAAACTACGCCTCACGAACTTATAACGATCGAACTTTAACGCCACAACAAACAGTAAAAATGAGGCAATTAGAATAAAGTCGAATTCTGTCGGAATATATAGAATGAAAGATGCCTTGTATGATGGGATAATTGATGATAATAATTTCGTCTTGTCGAAAGGTGATTCCGATGTTGAATTCAAAAATCCTTATTATTTTGACACTTCTTTTTTCATTAATGGTACTGCCAGGGTGTGGAACAGATGCAGTTCAGGAAGATTTGCTGAATTATATAAATAACGAAGTACCTAAAATTGCGTCACTTGAGAAAAAAGCGATAGCTGATTATTCCGCAGTTTCAGGGGCAAACTTCCAAGATGACGATGTTATGTACGAAACGTTGACCCAGAAAGTTATACCGACTTATGCACAGTTTATAGGGGAACTAGAAAAGATTAGGCCGTCTACTCCTGAAGTACAAGAAGTTCACGAACAATTTATTGAAGCTGCTACTTCTCAACATAGTGGGTTTGTCATGGTCGTATCAGCACTAGAGAAGCAAGATTATACTGAGATTGCTAAAGCTAATAAGAATCTTGCAGAAGGAAGAAAATTAATGCGAGAGTATCACGCTGCTGTTAAAAATCTTGCTGATTCTCACGGTGTTACAATTACAATGCCTAGTAACTAAGCATGTAAGATGGGTCGAATTAATGACCCGTCTCTTTTTATACGGAGGTAAACATATGGCTCTAAGTTTCGAAACTAACCGTGGAACAATGAAGTGGCCATACAATCCACAATTGTCGAACATAAATATCCACATCGGCAGGGTGCTGAATTAGTTTTTATGTCTAGGCTAATCTGTTGATCCCAGGTACGACCAATAGCAATCACCCGTAAGATACACTTTGCATAAAGTGACAAGCTTACGGGTGAATTTTGTTAAATAGAAGATATTCTCCTGTTTCGCTACTTGGCGTGTGTAAGGGATACCTCAAAGGCATCTAAAATCTCTAGAAAATGCGAGGCTTCTCTAAATACATGGTCAGCGAGTAATGGGGGGATTATGCTCTTAATTTTGCATTCCTCAATCAGATCACGAGCAGTTTTTTTGAAGTCACGCAATTGACGGACGGATACCCGATTTTGATCGACAAATTGATTCAGTAGCGGTTGCGTTTGAGACTGGGGGCGCATGGAATCAAGATCCTGAGCTTGGAACAATAATTGATCAAAATCATGACTAAACTCTCTAGCTTGATCCACTAGCTTTCTTTCGGAAGGATCGAGCAAATGGTTAATAAATTTCGCATGGTCAGCCATGATTCGTAGGAAGAAGACATTCTCATTAATCACCGCATCAGGTAAGGGATCAAGGTTTCCTGTATTCAGTTGTTCTAATCGATTTCGAAAATAGGCGGCTTCCCTGCTCACGTGATCGACCAACAGCGGAAAGTTGTTACCACCGATTTTGCAACGAATAATGAGTCCGAGTACTTTGCGTTTAAAAGCCCAAATATATGAAACGGCATTGTGAACGATTTGATTAAAGTCATAGATTCGTTGAGGATCTACGTCAGAAGAAAAGGAAAGTGCTTGGTTTTCAATTTCTTCAAAAATGCTGTAAAAGCGATTCGCTTCTTCAATTAATTTTGTGTCTTCGCAGTTAAAGCCCAATTTGAGAAACAGGGAATGTTCTTTCATGATGCGAGACCAAAAACGTATTTCCTCTAATGATCGATCAACAAAAACATCTGTCATTTTGTACCTCCGTATAAGGATTTGGGCGGATCATAGCCCATTTTCCACTTTTGATCACACATGATGTATGTCTATGCGTTTACCCAGTTTCTTGAATGGGCATGAGCACAGAATCAAAAAAAGAATGATGCCCATTTCTCCATACGATTGTTTCGGGCTTTTTCTGGCTTGTCCCATAAAAAAAACTCCCAATAACGGGAGTTTTCCATGTCAAAAACGACGCATGGAATGAATTTGCGTTCTGTGGTGATGGGCCCGCATGCGATGGAAGTGTTCTCTTTCTCTAAAGGTATGATGACGCATGCGATCATGACGATGTTCAAAAGCTAAAGAGCGAAAACGTTCTGCTTGCCTCATGTGGTGATGCATTCGCTGTCTATGATGCTCAATCGGATCCATGACACTTCCCCCTTAACGTTGGTACTTTATAGGATATGAGGACAGCTCCCTGCTTGCTTATGCATGAGTGGATATCGCAAAGAAAGAATGAAAAAGAGGCGTAAAGCCCTTAGCTTTCGCCCCGTTCTGAACATGGTGAATCTTTTACTCAATTCGCGGTCTGGTCGGGAAACAGTCAGGTGATTGCACGTCGGCAACCTCAGATAGCTTCATCAAATAGTAGCATTCTTCTCGAGACATATGGTCGGCCATGAGCGGGGAGAAGACTCCTAGCAATTCATCGCGCATCCGCAGCTCTTCCAATTCATGCAAGAATACCTGAAAAAGCTTCATTTCCATTTCTGCTTGATGGTTAAAACGGCGTAGTGCCGGGAAGTTATTCAGGTTTGTTCGGAGATATCCGGCTAATTCCACCGCTTTTAGGTAAAAATGCTCGAACTTTTTGGTAAATTGTTCACTTTTGAGCTGATAGTCTTTTTCCACCATGTCCAAAAGGGAAGTGATGGTGGCTGCATGCCCTACCGCATCGGAAAGCCATAGGATGTGGAGATCTACCGGGTGGTTGGCAGGTGGCAAGCTTCCGGAGAGGAAAGCATGTAAGATTCGTTCATATTCTTCTAGTTCATTGACCATGTGGTTCATAAACGTGGGTGGAAGACTGATGGATATTTTACTGATGAGGTGCCTTTCTAGAATATGGAGTTTAAAATCACGGAGTTGTTGGGTGAGTGCACTTGCTTGCTGGTTGAGTGTGTGAAGTTCATCGGAAGAGAGGCTTTGTCTGGCGTTATCCAGTAAGCTATCGAATGACACGATAAAGTATACGGCTCTTTCAATCTCACGCTCTTCATTCGGAGCGAGTGATTGAAAAATAAAGCGGGCATGATCTCCCAGAATTTGTAGCCAGAAACGATGCTCAAACAACATACTTTCTCGCAATTGGTCGTTCACTGTTGATCCCTCCTTACTCCACATCAAGATATGTAAAAACGCCCAGAAGTGTGTGACGGATTGACATTGACTCACAAATGGACAGAAATGGTAAAATGTTTGTAGGAGGAGCAGTAGTAAGGGGGGGAGAATATGAAGAGACCAATCATAGAAATACCAAAGACAGGCAGCGAATGGTTATGGGATGTAGTTGGTTGTTTATTTTTCGTGGGGTCGCTACTCTTTATAGTCTTTGCATGGAATAAGCTTCCTGACGAGGTGCCTGCCCATTACAATGCTTTGGGGGAAGTAGATCGCTGGGGCTCAAAATGGGAACTGCTTCTTTTACCTGGGATTGGCGTCTTTATTATTTTCCTCATGCAGGTACTCGAAAAACATCCGGAGCTCCATAACTATCCGGCACGCTTCACTGAATCGAATGCCGAGCAGTTTTATTTGCACAGTCGAAAAATCGTAAACCAAATAAAAAATAGCTGCTTAATTATTTTTTCCGTAATCTTGTTGGAGTCGGTTTCCATTGCTCTAGGATGGGGAGGCGGCTTTGGGAAATGGTTTCTGCCGATCACCATCATTGGGGTGATCGTTCTCCTTGTGATAGGAATCGTGAAACAAAGCAAGATTCAATAAGAAGAATGAGCGAGGGGTCCTTCTAAAGGGAAGGTCCTCTTCTTTGTTTTTTGCAACGAAAATCATGAGGACATATGTCCTTCCCTATCCACCTTGCGATCCTTTTTAATTAGGAACAGATCAGTGTGAGGTGAGAGGATGAAAGGGATTATTTTTGCTATTTTGGGAGGCGTTTTCATTACCTTGCAAGGTGTAGCGAATTCAAGAATCAGTCAGGATATTGGTACTTGGCAAACCGCGACACTTACGCAGTTAACAGGCTTCCTCACGGCTTTTTTACTCCTGTTGTTTTTTCGAGATGGAAAATGGCAGGCATACAGGCGAGTGAAACCGTTATATTTGACAGGTGGGGCATTCGCCGCGTTTATCATTTTTAGCAATGTTACGGCCATCCAGCATATCGGGGTAACCATGACGATTTCAGCTCTCTTGATTGCGCAGCTAAGCCTGACGTTTCTCATTGACAGTAATGGGTGGTTCGGTGTTGATAAACAAAAGATGAGGCTGCCGCATTTTATTGGGATCGGAATGATGATTCTGGGGGTACTAATACTGAGGGCCTGATGACGAGAGGGTGAAACAGAGGAATGAAGGAAATCGAAAATCGTGAGCATTTGCAACAATATCTCCGTGACCATCAGTTAGCGTCTGTTTTTCATGAGCCTTTTTTGCCGCATTTGTCCTTGTTCCAATTTGATCAAGGGGAGCTCATTTGTGCTCAGGGCGAAACGGCCTGTCATCTGTATGTGTTAGTGAAAGGCAAAGTAAAGATTTTTACGACTTCCCCCGAAGGAAAAACCCTGATCCTTTCCTTTAAAAAGCCGCTTGAAGTGATCGGAGATATTGAGTACGTAAGGGGAATTTCTTATCTGAATTCGGTGGAAGCGGCCTCGTCTGTTCTGATGATCGGGATTCATTATCGCTGGTTGAAAAAATACGGTACAGACTACGCTCCACTCCTGCAATTTTTACTGCAAATCATTACGCATAAATTTTGTGTGAAGTCCAACTCATTAAGCATCAACCTTCTGTACCCAGTAGAAGTACGTTTCGCTCGTTATTTGTTGTCCGTTTCGATAGAAGAGTGGAATTCTGCCAACAAAGAACAGATCAGTACGAGCAATCTCTTGGATGCAGCGAATATGATTGGAACGAGCTACAGACATTTGAATCGGGTCATCCAGCAGTTCTGCAAGGAGGGACTGATTGAGCGTGCCAATGGATTCCTTCTGATCAAGGATAGGGAAGGTTTAGCTAAAATAGCGAGCGAGACTCCGAACGAATAATGAGACAGGAGTGTCAAAATCATGGTTGTCGGGCTATTCTTCGCGTTACTGGCTGGCTTGTTGGTCAGCCTGCAAAATATTTTCAACAAGAAAGTAAGTGAACAGGCAGGAACATGGTCTACCACGACACTTGTGCTTGGGACGGGATTTCTGTCTTCTTTAACGATGGGTCTCATTTTCGAAGGGAATCAGTTGTTTTCGCTTCCAGTTATGCAACCGTGGTACTGGTTCAGTGGCATGATCGGTGTTGGGGTGGTCTTTTGTCTGGTGCAAGGGATGAGACTGCTTGGCCCAACGTATGCCATCTCCATTGTTCTCACTGCCCAGCTTGGCTTTGCTTTATGGTCGGATTCCATCGGCTGGTTAGGGCTGGTTCAAGTGCCAATTACTTTTACGCAATTGTTTGGGGTTCTGGTCATTGTCGGGGGTGTGATCGTATTTAAACTAGGCGGCGAATGGCAACAGAATCGCTCAATAAGTAAGATGTAAAATTTTTATTGACTTAATTTTAAACGTCATGATAAAATAAAAAATTTTAAATTCAATTTTTGTGCTATAATATATATAGATTGCTTTGAAGGAGGTGGACGTATGTTTCAAGTTGGAGACAAGGTTTTTTATCCGATGCACGGAGCAGGCGTAATCGACGCGATGGAGGAGAAAGAATTTCTCGGTGAAAAACACCTCTATTATGTGCTCAACATGCTGCTGAAAGAGTTAAACATCATGGTCCCGGTTGAAAAGATGTCCGCTCTTAGTATTCGAAAGGTGGTCGAAGCCGACATTCTGGAGAATGTTTTGGCCGCCATGCGAGAGGGGCAACGCGACACCACCTTGAATGCAGCGCAGCGCTACAAGCTTCATACAGAAAAAATGAAGAGTGGCGATATTTACGAGCAATCTGAGGTCATTCGCGATTTGGTTGGTATGAGTAAAGAAAAGGTATTGGGAACGAGTGACAAAGTGATGCTCGATAATGCGCAGCAGCTCCTCATTAGTGAGATTGAACTGGTAAAAGACGTAGATACGGGTCAGGCAACAGTGATGCTAAAGCAAGCTGTATGCCCAGAAGAAATGTCTGAGATTGTGCCATAAATTTTGTCCATATGAGGTAAGCAAGGGGAGTGATTGTTACTACAATCGCCCCCTTTTTTGTATGTCAAATTACAGCAACAAGCCAGAATCCAGGGAAAATTCTTGGCGACTGGCAAACTGGTGGTATCCAGCACGTAAAAAGGCTTTGGCCATTGGCGTGTTTTTTACATCGGTATCTGCGCGGATGTATGTTTCTCCTGCTTGTACAAGAACGTCTGTGGCCTGCTTCAGCAATCGATCTATATAGCCGTGTCCTCTTTGCTCGGGGAGAACACCTATGTATCCAATCGTGGCAAAGGTAGGGCTCACCGTAGGCATCAAAAAACCAATAAGCTCATTTTTTGCTGTATAGGCAAGCTGCCACCATTCCGGTTCGTACTTCATTTGTTGTAAATCTTTGAACATTTCCTGTGCTTGGGTTAGAGGGCCTTTTTCCAAGCACTCCTCTGTAATTTGTTGATCATGGGTGAATTGTGAGACGCGCATGATGGCATCCACAAATGCAACCTCGCCAACCTCAGGAAGACTGCGGTACACGATCGGATCATGGGTTTCGTTTGACGGTATAACAGTTGCCTCAATCGGTGCATGCCATTCGAAGCGGTTTGTTTCCCGCATAATTCGAAAGCCGAGCGCTTCCAGAACATTTCTTCGCTCTTGGTGATCCGTTTGCCATTGGGGAGAGGAGGAAGGTGAATCCAGAACATAGCCGATTTTCTCCGAAAGATTCCCTGTCATGAGTGTAAAGACTTCGCGTAAGAAATGAGCTCCAAGTGAAGGACATTCTGTCTTTTTCCATGGAAGCTCCCACAAAACCAAATCAGTCGCTTGATTACTGCCAGGCAATGTCCAGAAGGCAAGACGACCAGCGATCTCACCCTGTACCTCCAGAACGAAGCACCAGTCCTGACGCATGGCTCCTTGTGTGAACATTTTGTCAAGGTAAGCAGCTATATCATCCCGAACGGACGCAAGATGGTCCGGGAAGGCAAGAAATGCAGGTAAATCCTCCGAGTGGATACGGCGAACGGTGATCATGCAGGTCATCTCTCCTTTGTTTTGTAACCATCTAAAGTTGATTTATTGGTTACAAGGAGATTTTACCAAAATGTTCTGTGAATCGTCAATCGTGATCAATGTAGGAAAAGAGGAAGGGTAGGGAGCAAACTGCCTGCTCCCTCGTTTGCTCCAGTGTTATTCAATCAATACGCCACGCGACCTGCCTATGATGCGGACGGCACGATTCCACAGCAACTGGAGCTTTTTTCTCTGCAGGGGTCGCACATACAGATCAGGGCTTTTCAAATAGGAACGCATGGGGATGACACGAAAGCATATACGTCCCTGACTTACATACCGTTGCGAAAACGTCGGGATGACGGAAATTTGCTCGAGTGAAATCTGATTCCTCTCATCTTTTTCGACAGTAAATCGCAGGATTGCTCCGCACTGAGATTGATCAAACGAGAGCATTTTCTCTGATGTGAAGTTGCCCAAAGAATACGCGACTAGTGTTTGTCTCTTTGTTCCGTGAGCAGTCGTGATACTCGGGGTGACAACAGGTTGCAGAACATGTGGATGAGCTCCGAGGATGACATCAGCACCGTTGTCGAGCAGGCTTTGTACGAGCTGTCGCTGGCGCGTCGTTGGTGTATAGCGGAATTCAATCCCAAAGTGAAGGGAGATGATCACAACATCAACGAGAGGACGGACTTTTCTCAGGTCGGATAATATCGTGTCAAGATGAAGAAGTCGGACAATCCATGGTGTATGAGCGGGGATCACCTGCTTGTTTGTCCCGTAGGTGTATGCAAGCATGGCGATGCGAATGCCGTTTACATCCTTAATCAGGTAGCTATTTGCCTCCTCGGGGCTTCGATAGGTTCCGGTATGAGCAAGCTTGTATCGATCCAAAACATCAAGAGTTCTGCAAAGTCCGGTTACTCCACCATCCAGACAGTGGTTATTCACTGTAGTCAATACGTCAAATCCAGAAGTTTTCAAGTCCCGAGCCAATTCATCTGGACAGTTGAACCGAGGGTAACCGGTTCGTGCCGAACCGATTTGATAAGGCTGTGTTTTCCCGGAAAAGGTGGTTTCTAAATTGCCAATCGTGAGATCTGCCGCTGAGAGAATCGGTGCCACGGGATGAAACATATCCGTAAAAGAGAATTGATCTGTACCTGGCAGTCTGGCAGTTGCCACCTGTTCTTTCCACATCAGGATGTCACCTACAGCGGCGATGGTGGCCTTCTTTTTCATTCGCTTCACCTCCCCTCCTACTCTATTCCAGAAGTCGTCCGTCTGATTTGGATTGTAGCGGAACGTTTTCATAGATAATGGTCTATACAGGCTGTCTATGTCGTTCATACAATAGGAAAGCTGATCGTGAGAAGAACGAGGCAAAGGGGTGAAACCCGTGAAAAAGAAGAGAAGAGCTGTTGCTGTACCTGTAAAGACACTGATTCTCGACAAGCCGGTTATCGCTGTGACGGGAAGTGCAGGGAAGACCACAACAAAAGAAATGATCTATTCCATCCTGAATCTACGTATGCCCACATATAAATCGATGTACAACAAGAACTTCCTGGGAAATACAAGAGCGCATACCAAAAGAATTCGGGACGAGCACAAGGCCGCAGTGCTTGAGTACGGTATTTATCGAAGTGGTCATTTGCGACAGCATTGCAAAATCATACAGCCGTCGATGGGAGTCATTACGAATATTGGCACGGCTCATATCGGAAATTTTGGTGGTGATGCCAGGCAGCTAGCGTTAGCAAAAACGGAGTTAATTCGTCATATGAAATCCACGGGAACCATTTTTCTGAATTGGGATTGTCCCTATTCTCGCCAGTTTATTCAACAGCCTTATCTGGGTTCGTTCACGGGAAAAATCATAACATTTGGCAAGGAGCAGGAGGCGGACTATAAGGCGGGGAGAACGAAAATAGAGGGCAATGGGTTTCAATTCGAATGTTCTTTGCGCGGAGAAAAGGAATCATTTTTTGTCCCCATTCCCGGCGAGCATAATTTGTACAACGCGCTGGCTGCTATCGCAGTCGCACATACGATGGGGATTCCTGTCGATGATATTCGGCGTGGGTTAAGCCAGTTTCGCGGCCAGCGAAAACGACTAACCAGCTATCGACTCGCGAATAACATTCAAGTGCTGGATGATACCTACAGCTCGAATCCGGATGCGGCCAAGGCTGCGATTGATGTGTTAAGCCAGGTAGGGCATTCCACAAAGATCGCGGTGCTCGCCAGTATGTTGGAAATGGGCACATACGACGTGAAAGGTCATGAGGATGTCGGGAAATATTTGAGTCAAAAAAATGTAGACTACTTATATACGCTGGGAAGAAGTGCTAGGTATATTGCCAGAGCAGCGATTCTCTCCGGTTTTCCGGCAAATCGGGTCAGGCATTGCTTGAGCAAGGCAGGCTTGCATCGTCGTCTAGCACAACAGCTGAAGCCAAATACAGCCTTCCTCGTAAAAGGATCAAATCGGTTGAAAATGGGAGAGACTGTACAGTTTTTGTGCAGAGTAACAGCCAATCGAAACACTCCGAAAGGGTGAAAGAGTGGGGACGCTTGCGGGGTGACGGACAAGGACTTTATATACAGGCTATTGCGGAAAAAATAGGTGAATGACGGCGGGCAAACGCACATACCATCTGTGCGTTTGCTGCATTTCCTATAGGGAGACTAGTAGGAGGTGACACGTCATGTCATATCAATTTCCCCCTGGCGGTCCAGAAGGTTCCCCAGGTTCCCCCGGTTCACCGAGAGGTTTTCCCCCTCCGCCACCAGGCCCTCCACCGAGCAGGACGCCAAGTGCACCGGGAGCAAGAGGCTATGGGGGAACACGTCGGATCGATGCTGGCGGATTCTATCCCTGTTTATATCGTTACACGTACGTTTGGCTGCGAAATGGTCGCTCTTTCTGGTTCTACCCCGTCTATGTCAGTCGTAACTCTGTAACCGGTTATCGCTGGAGAGGGAATCGATGGGAGTATTACGGGACAGACTTGGATCGAATCGCCTATTTTACATGCTAACTTCATTCACAAGCAAAAAGGCCATTCCCTGGGAGGATGGCCTTTTTATTTTGAAGGACTTATTTTATGGAGAGTGAGAAATCTTTGTGATCATGAATCTCTCCTTTTTCCACATGGACCTTCACTGTATAATCCCCGGCAGTAGGGAACTGTACGTTGCCTTCATACTGGCCTGCCGCAGTTTCCGTTGCATCGACGAAGCTGTGCTTCTCGTCATTTCCCCGCCAGAACTCGAATTTGACTGTTGCTTTGTCCAACGCGTTGTTGTCTTTCATCAGATGAACGGTGAGAGCAGCTGGCGTTGCTACTTGAATATTGTCGGCTGGAGAGAAATGATAATCAACTGTTTCACCATTCGCGTGACCTGCCGCCCCATGATCATGGGACTGACCTGCGTCAGCTGGAGGTGCGGATGGCGTCGCCTCAGGCGTCTCGCCAGTCTTGTTGTTTACGGTAAACGGGGTCTTCTGCATATTGTGGAAATCACGTGCCGTTACATGGTAATAGACAAAATAAGAACCTGGCTCGCTAATGGTTTGTTGGGCCGTGTAGACACCGTCTCCTTGCAGTGAAGCCGGGATCGTTTCATGCTTTTCTTGCCCATCTTTCCACCATTCGAACTTTACTTCCTTGGCATCGTCCACGGGTTGGCCAGCTTGTGTGACTTTAACGGAGAAGGTAACTGTGTCGCCCGCTACAAGCTCCTTTGGTTCCAATGTAAAGGCAGCGTCAACGGGAGCTCCGGGTTGAAAAGCTTGTTGCTCGTTCTCTTTTCCACAAGCGGCTAAAAGGAGCATAAGCATGGATAAGAGCAGAATCATCGTACGTTTCATGTTGGATTACCCTTCCTTCTTCAATTTCAACAGTTCCTGATAAATTTGTTCGGGATCGAAATCGTCACCCATGCCGAATTTTTGAATGACGGCATTGTTATCATCCACGAGATACGTACTCGATGTATGAGAGATAAATCCATCATCCATCTTATTGGCAAAAAAGCCAAGCGAATTTGTCACCGTTTTGATCGTTTCCTCATCACCCCGAAGCAGGGTCCAGCCTTGTTCTTGAATCCCCAACTGCTTGGCATAGTAGCGCATGACATCAGGGGTGTCGTTTTGTGGATCAATCGTGATGGTCAAAAACTCAACATCATGCCCCATCAAGTTTGCTTCGAGCAAGCGCTTTTGCAACTGAACCATTTTTACCGTTGTTGTGGGACAAATATCCGGGCAACGGGTATAAATCAGCTCTACCAAGCGAACCGTTTTCTTTTGCGGTGCTAGCGAATAGGATTGTCCATCGATGGTTTGCAGAGTCACATCAGGTAATTTCGCCTGGGCGTTTTTGGGCCCGAACCACACCCAAGAAGCGACAAGAGCAACAAGGACTAGGACGGGTAACAACAAGAGCAACCGTCGGATTCGGATTGCGGTAGCAGGGGCGATATTCACGTGTGTGGCGCCTCCTTTCTGTTTCTTTTTGGCTATGGCGTCATGAGGCCGTCCTCTTCCTGATTCTTTTCTTTTCGATACCAGGTAGAGAAGATGTAAGCCAGGACGACTCCGTATGTCAGTTCCTGCATGAGCTTCATCACAATTCCGCCCAGCCGTTGATCCTCGAGAGGGAGAAGAGGAACGGCAAACATCGATTTGTCAATCGGCGTGGAAAAGAATGGAGCGCAGAGCATGGAAGGACCGTCTACATATGTCGTATACAACGGTGTTGCAGAAAAAATAATCAGTGCGCATGCAGGCGTAATCAAAACGCCGTTAGCAAAGATGTAGGCAAGCTTTTGCAGTTCCGACAGACGGTGAATTTCCGGTATCGGTGCGACAACCGGCATCCACATCAAAATCGCAGTCACCAGCAGCAGTAAATGAATCAAATTATGTAGGGCCAAGTTGTTCATTGCCAAGTCTAAAATAACAGGCATGTGGTAAAACGAGAACAGGGCATTGAACATGAGAATAGCAGGTATCGGGTGACTCGCTATGCGCATGAACAGCTTGAGCCCCCGGCGATAGAACAGGCCGCGGATCAACCATGACGGGGTCCCTGCCAAGAGGAGCAAGGGCATTACGAGATAGAGCAACGATTGCTGCAGCATGTGGGCACTAAATAAAAAATGCCCAGCTACGTTCAGAGGACTCCCCATACTAAAGTAAAAACCAATTAAGCCGAGGGTGAAAAAAGTCTTTTGCTTTCGTGTAACAGGTGTGGAATCTTGAAAAGTTTGGCGTAATGGTCCGGTCAATGAGAAATAAGCCAGACCGATCAAGAAGGTCAAAAGAATCAGCTCTGGATTCCATGTTGCCCGAAAGCCAAAGGTTTCAGTGAAATAAGTGAGGGTCATGCGATTACCTCCGTTTTCAAGGATTATCCCCAGTACTCATTATAGGCAAATAACTGGAAAAGCCTAATGACTCGTTCGGGCTATTTCTTCCAAGGGAACGGAAATCTTCACATATTTGTCACGTATGTCCAATATGAAAAGAGCCTCCCGCAAAGAATCGAGGGAGGCTACCAAATGTTATGATTTTTTCTGTTCTTCCAACCAAGTTTTCCATTCGCTTGCTTCGCGTCCACCGACGAGTCGAGCTACTTCCTTGCCGCCCTTGTAATGAACGAGGGTCGGAGTGAATTCGATGTTGTATTCACCATAGCTGGCGTTAAATTCCAGCAAATTGAGCTTTTTCATATCGATGTCCAAGCTTTTCACGATCGGTACTAGGACGGGGGTAGTTGCTTTGCAATGCTCACAAACCGGGCTGTAAAAGTAAACAAACGCGTCCTCTTGATTATCGAGCTTACCTTTGAGCTCATTAGGCATAATGAGATTATCGTACAGCGGGTCACTCAATTGTTCCAGAGTAGCGGGGTGCAAATTGGCTTTACCGTAAGGGTTTCCTTCCGCAAGCTGACGGTTCGAAATGTCAGAGTACACAATCGCACCGATCAGGAGCGCAGCCACAAGGATGGATAGAAAGATGACTTTCTTCATGAATCATTTCTCCTTTGCATTTTTCATAACGATGACAAGCAGGATGCTGATCAAGGTGAAGGCAATGAGAGCAAGGAACGGAATTGTGATAAAGCCTAGCCAGTTAATATAGTCCGTGTTGCATGGTACAATGCCGCAAGCACTACCCAGATCTTGCAGGGCAGGTATTTTTTGAATCGAGTAATGATACAGCGATGTGAGTCCTCCTATGATGGAGAGAATCAAGGCGTACGACGCGATCTTGTCATCTTTCTTCGCGGTGGCCACCCCGAGTAAGATGACGAGCGGGTACATCAAGATTCGCTGGTACCAGCACAGGTCACACGGTATGTACTTTAACACCTCTGAAAAAAACAAACTGCCTCCTGTTGCGATTAGGGAGACTCCCCAAGCGGCAAACATGGCTTGTTCCACGATTTGCTGACGTTTCATATAAACACCTCGTCCATATCTTAACATATTACAAATCGAAAGTAGATTATAAAAAGTAATAATTTGTTGAACGAATGGGCTTGTCTCTCGCATCATACTGGATGCACTACCCGATGCGCTTGCAGCAGGTAGGAGCACCAGTGCGAAAGCTCCCAGTTTTTGCTGATCATGATCAGTAGACCCGTACTTGTGGAGAGGATTGCCTATCCCGAATCGGTACGAAAATGGGTTGAAGAGAAGGCCATTCGACGAGCATGACGCCTCGCCAATATCCTGCGCCACCATCAATGCCGACGATATTGTTTCTGCGCCAAGGACCGCTGCCTGTGTATTGAGGCAATCCTGGAACAGGGGTATGGCCAAAGATGACAGGGAGTTCTCCATCATAATAAAGGTAAAAAGGCTCGCGAATCCATAGTAAATCTTGCGGATTTTGTTCCTGCAAGGGGATGCCGGGTCGAATGCCTGCGTGTACCAAAAGTGCGGCTGGAGCTCCTGTTCGCGGATCGGCTGGCAGCTCTATATACAAAGGAAGAGACGACAAGGCTGGCAAAATTGTTGGATAGCGAGAAAGGATGAATTGCCGCGCTTCTTCTTGGTCCTGCATAGAAGGCATCCGGTTAAGAAAAGCTCGCCGAAGCGGGTGATTCCCTAAGAAAGAACGTATGGTGGCATCGCCGCCATTGTAGCGCAGGTATAACTCCGGATTGCCGTTGCCGGATAGCCAGTCCTCGAGCATTTGCTCGTGGTTGCCTTTTATGAGATAGATTTGGTTCGGATACGTCTGCCGAAGAGCGAGTAGATCGAGCAATACTTCCTTTGATTCCGGTCCTCGATCAATCATGTCCCCCAATACATACAGATGATCGCCAGCTTGGGGAGAGAAGGAAACGTCCCGCAGCGCCTTTTGAAAAGCCTGATTCTGACCATGTATGTCCGAGACTAAATAAGTAGTCAAACAAGATCACCCTCCTCGAGTACCCGTTATGCCTTTTAGTAGGATATGTTTGTGTAAAGTGGAGGGTGAAAGGTGTGTCTCTTTCTCGATGGAATAGATGGGTGCACATATTTTGTGAACCGGAATAGAGATGCATAATGAGTCAAAGACCCATAGGGTGGGAGGATCAAACGACAGATGGCTACTTCCTATCGCGACTATACATCCCCAAATACTCAGTTCACGTACGATATGAGAAATAATCTGTTTTTCAAAAAGGACGATCGGAATTTCATCGATGCCTTGGGGATCGCACAATTAAATACATTAGGCAACAGCTCACTGCTGGATATTTTTCTGACAACGGGAAATGTTGTCGAGCCACACATTCATCAAAATGCAGCGGAACTGGTGTATTGCATCGCTGGTGAGGCCATTGTGTCCTTAATCAATCCTTTTACCAATCAATTGCTCAACTACAATATTAAACCGAGACAAGTTGCTAATATCCCGCAGGGCTGGTGGCATTATGAAATGGCTTTGACAGACGATACGCATCTACTGGCTATTTTTGATGCGCCTGTTCCTGAGGTGATCTTTGGCTCCGATATTTTACGGTTGACTCCAGCAAGTGTGTGGGCACATACGTATTGTTTAGACGAAGCAAGGGTAAAAGAAACTTTTGCACCTATTACAAAAACAGTTGTGATTGGCCCACCAGTAGGATGTCAGCAGCAGGGGCAGTTGCCAGATAGAGCTGCCTCAAGTCAGTACCCGTACCATGGCTACTCGAGCCAGTTGCCAGACAGTTACGGTTATTACGATGCCAACTATGGGCAGCATGGTGGGTATGGACAGCACCCAGTCTATCAACAGCCGACTGGTTATCCGCAATATGGCACGAATCCCTACCATACCGGATACCTGCCCCAACCCGTTTACCCATCCTATTGAATGGAAAGACAGATAGTGTCTTGATGGGCAGGTCTCCCAAATCCGGCATTCTTCTATTACAATCAGGAGAAGCACATTTTCAAAGAAGAAGGGGGAGACTATGATGGATCATCTGGCACACTGGTTGCGGACATCTTCCTTTACAGTTGTATTCACCGGAGCAGGCATGTCGACAGAGAGTGGCTTGCCTGATTTTCGTTCACAGTCCGGGTTATGGCGCGGCAAAGATCCGATGCAACTTGCGAGTACACGCGCGATGATGGAGAATCGGGAAGCGTTTGTGGAATTTTATCAGATGCGTATTCAAGGACTACTGTCTTGTAAGCCACACGCCGGACACGAATGCTTAGCTGAATGGGAGCGGCGTGGATTGGTTCATGGGATCATTACACAAAATGTAGATGGCTTTCATCAAACGGCGGGAAGCTTGGCTGTAGCCGAACTCCATGGCTCCCTTGCGAAAATCTGCTGTTTTGCCTGCGGGACCGAGTATGCCAATACACGTTATCTGGAGGATCAAGGGACGATTTGCGCATGCGGCGGATTTTTGCGTCCGGGTGTTGTCTTGTTTGGCGAATCTTTGCCGCAATCGCAAGTCGATCAGGCCATCTCGTGGACCGAACAAGCCGATTTGTTCATCGTATTAGGTTCTTCGCTTACGGTGAGTCCAGCCAATTGGTTTCCGCAGCATGCAAAAGAAAGAGGAGCCAAACTGGTCATCGTCAATCAGGAACCAACCCCATTGGATGCGTGGGCAGATGAGGTCATCCAAAATGAACGGATCGGCGACGTGCTGCAAAGAGTAGGACAGTCGTTAGGAAAATAAAAGCAGGCGTGCTCGATGAAAAGAGTACGCTTTTCCTGTTTGGGCTCGTTGACATGCCTTATTGCGGTGACGCTTCTTATTTTATTTTTATACAGGTGTCATTATTACTTAATATTCAATATTTTACCATTAGTGAGATAACATTCCGATATTTGCTTGATCCATTTGAATCACCCTAGAGCTTCCGCGAAAAACATGATACCATCGAGTGTAAGATTCATATGGCTTCTCGATAAGCAAATAGAAAAGTACAGGTGACGTTTATGCAAATATTATCAGTAGAAAACCTCTCCAAAGGTTATGGAGAAAAAGTATTGTTTGATAACATTTCGTTTCATATTGCCGAGCAAGAGCGTATTGGTCTGATTGGTGTCAATGGTACGGGAAAATCCTCGCTCTTGAAAATCGTGGCGGGCCTGGATACGGCGGATAGCGGGAAAATTGTTCACGCGAATCATTTCCGTGTGGAGTATTTACCGCAAAATCCCGATTTTGACGAAAACTCCTCCGTACTGGAACAAGTATTTTACGGCGATTCTCCGCTCATTCAGCTTTTGCGTGATTATGAAACAGCACTAGAGGCTGTTCAGGAATCTCCTGACGACGAGAAAAAGCAGGCGCGATTGTTTGCAGTTCAAAACAGGATGGATGCGGCTGATGCGTGGGAGAGCAATACGCAAGCCAAAATGATCCTGACCAAGCTTGGTCTGCACAATTTCTCGCAAAAGGTAGGAGAGCTCTCTGGTGGACAAAAAAAGCGGGTAGCAATGGCACGTGCTCTGATCCAACCAGCAGACCTGCTCATTTTGGATGAGCCTACGAACCATATTGACAATGAGACAGTTGAGTGGCTGGAAGAGTATTTGTCCCGCTACAAGGGTGCTTTGCTGCTCGTCACCCATGATCGTTACTTCCTGGATCGCGTGACGAACCGCACGTTTGAGCTGGATCGCGGCAAGCTGTACAGCTATGAAGGCAACTACGCGATGTTCCTGGAGAAAAAAGCGGAGCGTGAAGAAAACGAAGCGGCCGTTGAGAGTAAGCGGCAAAATCTGCTTCGACGCGAGCTGGCATGGCTTCGTCGTGGAGCAAAAGCGCGGACGACCAAACAAAAGGCGCGTGTGCAACGGGCTGAGGAGTTGCGAGATAAAGCCGTAGATGGACCAGCTACCAAGATGGAAATGGCACTCGGGGCCAGCCGTCTCGGCAAAAAGGTAATCGAGCTTACGAACATCCATAAAGCGTACGGTGAGCGAAAACTGATCAACGATTTCAGTTATATTGTCCTGCCGGGTGATCGTGTAGGGATTATTGGGCCAAACGGAAGCGGAAAAACGACACTCTTGAACATGCTCGCAGGAAGAATTCAACCGGATAGCGGTTCATTGGAAATCGGGACGACCGTTAAAATCGCTTACTACACGCAAGATAATGTCGAGATGGACGAAAAGCTGCGCGTCATCGAATATGTAAAGGAAGCAGCAGAGGTCATTCAGACGAGCAATGGCGAGTCGATCACGGCTTCGCAAATGCTTGAGCGGTTCTTGTTTTCGCCGCATATGCAATGGACACCGATTTCCCGCCTGTCTGGGGGAGAGCGCAGACGTCTCTATCTGCTTCGTACGCTAATGGGAGAGCCGAATGTGCTGTTTTTAGATGAGCCTACGAATGATTTGGATATTCAAACGCTCAGTATTTTGGAAGACTATCTCGAGCAGTTCCCAGGCGCAGTCATCACGGTATCGCATGACCGCTATTTCCTCGATCGTACAGTCGACCATTTGTTTGCTTTTGAGGGGCAAGGAAACATTCGTCAATACTTCGGCAACTACTCCGAGTATCTGGAAGAAAGACGCCAGGAAAAAGCAACTCAGGTGCAAGAAGCGGATCAACAGGCAGAAAAGACGCAAAGCAACAGCGGAGCTAATCGCGGCAACAACCGCACGCGCAAGCTGTCTTACAAGGATCAGAAGGAATGGGATGCGATTGAAGGCAAGATCGCGGCTTTGGAAGAGCGCAGCGTCAAGCTAAAGCAAGAGATTGCAGCGTCTGGCAGCGATTATGGCAAAATTGAAAAGCTCTATGCAGAAGAACAGCAAGTGGCGGCAGAGCTGGAGGCAACCGTTGAGCGTTGGGCGGAATTATCAGCATTGGTAGAGGAATTGGAGCAAGGGAAATAATTAGTGGCGTAGCCAGTAATTGAGGGCTGGGAAAGCGACGCTTCGACCTGTAGACTAGAGTAGATTACTAGAGTAGAGGAGTCGCTGTCGTTGCCTGCCTATAAGTTAGACCCGGAATGGGTGATGTCTTACCTAGAGCTGCAAGAACAGCAGCTCTCTTCCGAAGTGCATCCAGAGGATAAAGAAGTGATCATGAACAAGATCAGGGAAATGACGTTATCGATCATGTATAAGCAAGCGAGAAGATTTCTTGTATACTTGGAAGCGGATGAAACGGAAGCAGAAAGAACGAAAAAGACTCATCTTATGTAAAGAAGACCCGCCTTGGTTTAAGAGAGGCGGGTCTTTGCATGTCTATGTCTATGTTTATTGCTGTCTGATTCGAACAGGCGTACCTATGGGCACGATTTTTGCCAGCGCATTCACGTCCTTATTATACATGCGAATACAGCCGTGAGATACATACTTGCCGATAGAAGAAGGATCGTTCGTACCGTGAATGCCATAGTGTGGTTTGCTTAGTCCCATCCATAAGGTGCCGAAAGCACTCAAAGGACCTCCCGGATAGGAATTCGGATAGGGGACTTTGTTGATGATGGTAAAATCCCCGCGTGGTGTCGAAGTGGCAATTTTGCCCAAGGCAACAGGATAAGAGCGGATGAGTCGGTTTCCATCGAACAAATCAAGACGTAGCTTCGCAATCGAGATGCGGATGTTGTAGGACGGCAGTTTCTTCACCTCCCCCACAGACGATACGAAATGCCGCTCTTACTATGTTATGAAAGCCAACGGAACCGGTACCTTTCCTCTCATGATTAATGTAATTTGAAATCTAACGAAAACGTATCCGGATAGCGCAGGCCGTCACGGTAGAACAAGGTTCGCACCCAGACGTACATCCGTAAAGGAATGGAAGGAAAGACAATGGCCAGCTTACCTTCTTCCAAGACAGGCAAATCGAGCGGGGATTGAATTTCATAAGGGACTCCCTCTTGATCAAGCAACGTTTTGTAATGTTGGGCCTCGCTCCAGCTAACAGGATAATAAAATGATTTTTCCATCCAATTCCAACACCTTTCCAGGTTTCACTGCTTACCATTGTATGTAAAACATTTGAGATAAAAAAAGAAACAAACGCCACAGGCATTGAAAAATAGGCAGTCCAATTGAGGTTTCAAAAGTGTCGTCTGGGCAAAAAACGTCATGATTTTCCCAGGAAATGCGTGTAAAGTGGAAGTAAGCACAAACTGGAGGGACACGGGAATGAAGCAGACGCACTTGCACTTTAACATGCAAATAGGCAGAAAAAAGCCAGTGAGTGTAAACAACACAGAAACGGCCTGTCCTTTTTGTGATCGAAACAGTCTCACAGACGTTTTGGAGCAGCGGGGCTCCATGATTTGGCTCATGAACAAATTTCCAGTTCTGGAGGATACACATCAGACTGTTTTGATTGAGACGGATGAATGCCAAGGGGATTGGTCTGTCTATTCCAAAGAGCATGTACGAGCATTGCTGGCATTCGGGGTAGAGAAATGGCTTGAAATGGAGCAAAGCAAGTCTTATCGTTCCGTTCTGTTTTTCAAAAACCACGGCCCGTATTCTGGGGGGAGCATCCGTCATCCGCACATGCAGATCGTCGGATTACATGACTACAACTATCTAGATCAGGTAAAAGACAGTGATTTTATTGGCATGACCATCGATCAGGAGGCGGGGATTGAATGCAATCTGTCTACGCATCCGCGTGCAGGATTTTTTGAATACAATGTCATTCTATCGGACTTTGATCGATTGCCGAAAATGGCAGACTACTTACAAATTTTAGCACATTGGATACTGACTCATGTCAATCCGCGTAACCAAAGCTACAATTTTTTCTTTTACCATTGGGGAGAAAAGCTGATCGCCAAAGTAGTTCCGAGATTTGTTACCTCGCCTCTTTACGTAGGCTATTCGATTCCGCAGGTCGCCAATAATTTGGAAGAGATGGTTGCTGAAATGCAACGACGATACTTCTAATCATAGAAAGGGTGCTTACGCTATGACGTATACGATCACGGCAAGAAAAACACTCACCTCAGAGGAACTGGCACAGATTAAAGAATTGGTTGCGATTTGCAATGAGCAGGATGGCATTGATCTCAAAGTAAACCCGGGTATGCTGGAAAAGCGTTCGGGAGAGCATGAAGAAGATTTTGTATGTTATGCGGATGGAAAGCTGGTTGGCTTTCTAGGGCTCTACGTGTTTCACGGCGGTGAGGCAGAAGTGGCCGGCATGGTCCATCCAGCCTACAGAAGAAAAGGCATATTCACAGCGCTGCAAGCACAAGCCGCAGAAGCATGCAGACGAAGAGGCATTCCGTCGCAGTTGTTTATCGTTCAGCGAGATTCGCAAAGCGGTAAGTCATATATGGAGCGAATCGGCGGGGAGTATCAATTCTCGGAATATTGGATGGATTTAGGGGAGAAGCAAAGAGCAACGGTTTCTGGAAACGTGCTGCTTCGACCGGAGATTGCCAGTGACTACGAAACATTGATTTGGCTGAACGTCCATGGTTTTCAAATGGAGGAAGAACGCGCAAGGGAAATGGCCAAAAACATGGCGGGTGATCCCAAGTCCACCACGCATTTGATGATTGTCGATGACAAGGCAGTTGGAAAAATAAGCGTGAACAAGGATGAGGGCAAGGCGTTTATTTATGGATTTTGTGTCCACCCAGATTACCAAGGGAAAGGCTATGGACGCCAGGCTTTGGCACAAACGATCGAGATGCTGGTGGGTGAGGGATGTCCGCAAATATCACTTGAGGTAGCCTGTGAAAACAGCAATGCTCTGGGGCTGTATGAATCATGCGGCTTTTTTGTAAAGTCGGCCAATGATTACTACAAGCTGGCATTGTAGCGGGCAAACTGCTTTTGACCATCTCTCAGGTTGGAAAACATATCAGGATACATGCTACGATAGAAGAGAAAGCAAGTGCGCTGTAAAAAGGAGTGACTCACTATGAAACTGTTGTCCATCGAACCGACGCCGAGTCCAAACGTCATGAAGCTGAATGTAGACGAGCGTTTGCCGGATGGGGTCCAACATGTCTATACAAAGAAAGATACGAGTAAAGCACCAGAACTCATGAACAAGCTCTTGGAGATCGAAGGGGTTACCTCCATTTTTCATACGGCAGATTTTCTCGCGCTGGAGCGAAAATCCAATGCAGATTGGCAGCGTATTTTGACTGTCGCGCGCGAGGTTTTGCAAGTAGGTGGAGGAGCGGCTGTTCCTGACATGTCTGCGGAGGAAGCGGGGGCATTTGGAGAGGCGCAAGTGTACATTCAAATGTTCCGCGGTGTACCGATGCAGGTTAAGGTGACCATGGGAACGGAACAGATTCGTGCAGCGTTGCCAGAGCGTTTTGGACAGGCAGCCGTGCGTGCAGGCTCTGCATCGCCCAACCTCATCATGGAGCGAAAATGGGTAGAGCAAGGCGTGCGCTATGGCGATTTGCGCGAGATTGGCGAGGAGGTCGCATTGGAAGTCGATGCCTCCTATCCGGAGAGCCGTGTGGAAGAAATCGTGGAACAGGCCATGGTGCTTGGTCCCGGGGAAACCCCAGAGCCAGTCGTGCGTGAAAAGAAAGTCGTTACGCTGGAGATGCTCGATGATCCAGATTGGCAAAAAAGATATGAAGCGCTGGATCGGATGGAGCCTACCGAAGAGGATTTGCCTGTTTTGGAAAAAGCGCTTCGTGATAGCAAGCCGTCGATTCGCAGGCTTGCGGTTGTGTATCTGGGCATGATCGGTGGCGATGATGTCTTCCCACTGCTGTTTGAAGCGCTCCGCGATGATTCTGTCTCTGTACGACGCACAGCAGGCGATACCTTGTCCGACTTGGGGGACACGCGCGCGATTCTACCGATGTGTGAAGCGTTGAAGGATAAAAACAAGCTGGTACGTTGGCGCGCTGCTCGCTACTTGTTTGAGGTGGGGGATGATACTGCCTTGGACGCTTTGCGTGCCGCACAGAACGATCCCGAGTTCGAGGTCAGCTTGCAAGTCCAAATGGCCGTGCAGCGCATTGAAAGTGGCGAGGCGGCTAGCGGTACCGTTTGGCAGCAAATGACTCGCCGAAACGATTAGTTCGCTGCTTCCAGTTGCGTAAGAGCCCTCTATCAAGCAAATTATTGCTATAGAGGGCTTTTTTGTCGTGGTTTCGCTGATTGGATATACGGCGAATAGCAGGGCATACTGCTTCAAGAAGAGCAGTAAACAAGTTGGTTTATTAGGCAAATATTGGTATAAGTCAGTATAAAAATAGACACAGTTCAATAATGGTTGACTTCCACCTTATCCATCCCTTAGACTAGGATAGGGTTTAAGCTTATGTAATCAACATCGCTAGCGCGTAGGGGAGATTGTGTATGACAACCAATCACTATGACGTTGTTATTGTAGGTGCAGGACTTGCTGGTCTATCCAGTGCCGCCTACCTGTCGTCGAAAGGCAAAAAAGTTGCAGTTTTGGAACGCGGTCAATTGGGTGGACGTGCCGTTACACTGAAGATCAAAGGATTTAACTTCAACTTCGGTGCCCACGCCATTTATGCTCGCGACAGCTCCGTTTTGAGAACGTTTGAAAAAGAATTGGGTCTGAACATCGATTGGCAGGATTTCAATCCGACAAAAGCCAAGTACGATATTGGTAGCGATCTGACTGCAGTTCCGGCGAATGTACAAGGACTTTTCCAAACGAAGCTCTTAAAAGGCATGGACAAAGTATTGTTCACGTTTGAGATTTTGAAAACGATGCTAAAAATGGAGAAAGGCCATCCACATATGTCGATTCAAAAGTGGATGGAGAAAAAGCAAGTCAACGAAGAAGTGCGTGAAATGATGTTGACGCTTGCTTCTTCCAACTTCTTCACACGTGAGCCTGAAAAGATTCCTTCTGACGTTTTCTTTTCTTACTACAGCCGTTTGTTTACAACGAATAAACCGGTATCGTATATCGGTGGCGGCTGGCAAGCATTGATCAATGAATTCGTGCGTGTGATTGAAGCAAATCAGGGGACGATTCTGATCAAAACCAAAGTAGAAAAGTTCCAAGTAGAGAATGATCGTGTGGTTGGAGTGGTGACACCGGAGGGAGAATTTACGGCGGATGAATTTATTTGCTGTATTCCGCCGAAGGAGATGGCGAAGGTCTTTGCGGAGACGCGCCTGGAACATGCGATTGCACAGCATGCTGAATACGAGCCAACTGTTGTTATGGTGTATGACATTGGCTTGAAAGAGCGAATTGACGTACCGTTCTCCTACATCTACGAAAAAGCAAACAATATTTTCATTACCGATATTTCGTATTATGACCGTACTTGTGTACCTGAAGGCGGGCAGTTGCTGCAGGCGACTGCTTACATGCGTCAGGATGAAGTAGGGAACAAGGAAGCAGCTGAAATTCGCAAACAAGAGATTGAAAACCTGTATGACAAGCATTTCCCAGGCTGGCGTGAGCAACTGGTTGTGCCGCGCGTTTCTGCTCGTGCAATTGTACAGGAGATCAAATGGACCATGAATCAGAAGCCAATGCCTACTTTCCTGCCAGATTATCGCAACCTGTTCTTCGCGGGTGACTGGTGTGAAGGACAAGGTCAGCTGTCTGAGCTGTCTTTCTCTAGCGCAATGAATGTTTCCAAGCTGATCTTGGAAAAAGAATAAGTCCATAACGAGCGGGTGTTCCTTGGTGAAAGGAATGCCTGCTTATTTTTTCTCATTCAACGTTTCAAAGAGAAAAGCCCGCCAATGGAGATGGCAGGCCACATGGATTACGCTTTCTGGCTATATACGTGATAAACGAGATTGCCGATTTGCGCCATGACGTCGGCAGCATCTTTTTGCTCGAGTCCCTTGTTTAAAATGGACAAGGTGACTGCATGAGAACCGATGAAGAGGATGCCAACATCATGCGTGATTTTGGTCACAGACCCAGTCTTGTTGGCGAATTCCCATTTCGGAATCATGCCGATCACATCACCGTCTGGGTTAGGCAAAAGGAAGGGGATGCGGTCACGGTGCTGCTGAGTCTTCAAGATGGCGACCATTTTCAAACAGCTGTCGTAGGAGATCACTTTTCCTGTTGCCAAATATCGGAGGTGGCGTCCCATGTCTTTTGCCGTCACCTCATTGTATCCTTCCAATTCAGCTGGGACGACCATGAGCTTGTTGTAGAAGTGACTGTTTGTCATTTCTGTTTTTTGCATTGCGTTGCGAATGCTCTCTGTTCCGACGAGATCAATCATCATGTTCGTCGCCGTATTGTCGCTTTGGATGATCATCAGGGTAACCAGGTCGCGAATCGTAAATTCAGTGCCGGGAGTCATATGCTGTAGAACACCTGCACCGCCAACGAGATCCTCTTCACGCAGCTTGATCTTGTCCTCCAAGGCAAACTTGCCTGCGTACGCCTCTGCAAAAACGGCTGTCATGATCGGGACTTTGATCACACTGGCTGCATAAAAGCGTTGATCTTCGTTGAAGGAGAATGTTTCACCGGTTTGCAAATCTTCGAAAAAGATTCCCCATTCCCCGCCAGCGTCCTTGATCAGGCTGGATATTTGGGCAAAAAGACTGGATAACATGTAGACCCATCTCCTTTTGTTTCGATGTAGACAAAATTTTCTCAAGATAATATTATTTAGTCATGCTCCTAACAATCAAGAAGAATTATTCCTAAGATGGGGGTTTTGCTGTTGCATAAGTGGAAGAAACTATCATTTTGTGCTGTTCTGTTAACCAGTTTAGCATTCGCTGGTTGTGGAACACCACAAGCAAGCACCACGGGGGAGACGACAGGTGCGAAGCAGGAGCAGAGTAGCGCCCCCCAAACGATGCAGGTCAACCTGAATTCTGGTGAGCCAAGCACGATCGACCCTGGACTGGCAGAAGATATCCCTTCGATGTCTGTTGCCCGTGCAGCATTTGATGGCCTCTTGCGCTTGAATGAAAAAGGCGAGCTGAAAGAGGCGGTCGCAGAGAAGTACGAGGTTTCCGCTGATGGTCTCACGTACACCTTCCATCTGCGGGAGTCCAAATGGACCAATGGAGATCCGGTTACTGCTCATGACTTCGAGTACGCATGGAAACGGGTTCTCGACCCGAAAACCGCATCCGGTTACGCGTATCAGATGTACTACTTGAAAAATGGGCAAGCTTTTAACGCCAACAAAGCCAAAGCCGAAGATGTCGGCGTGAAGGCAACTGACGACAAGACACTGGTTGTTACACTGGAAAATCCGGCACCGTTTTTCCCGGAACTGGTTGCATCTGTTACCTATTTCCCGGTTAACAAAAAAGCGGTTGAGGGCAACAAAGAATGGGCTTCGAAGCCAGAGACGTACATGACAAACGGGCCATTCAGCTTGAAAAATTGGGAGCACAAATCAAAGATCGAATTCGAAAAGAGCGATTCTTACTGGGATAAGGACGCTGTCAAATTGTCCAAGCTGACCTTGAACATGATCGAGGATGCCAATACGGAGCTGTCGATGTTTGAAAAAGGTGATCTGGATTGGGCAGGCTCACCACTGGGCGATTTGCCACTGGATGCGCTGGATGCTCTGAAGGAATCCGGAAAGATGCAATCACAAGCGACAGCGGGTACGTACTGGTACATTTTCAATACGACGCAAAAGCCGTTTGACAACAAAAAGATTCGTCAGGCATTTGCTACGGCAGTCAATCGTCAGGAAATCTCCGATAATGTCGTACCATACAAGAGCACACCAGCGACGGGTATTCTCCCACCAACCATGGCACTCACACCAGAGGGCTATATCAAAGACGGCGATGTAGAAACCGCGAAGAAGCTCTTGGCGGAAGGCATGAAAGAAGCGGGGATCAAAGAGTTGCCACCGATCACGATTGCATACAATACGTCAGAGGTTAATTCACGTATTGCGACAGTCATTCAGGATCAATGGCGCAAAGCATTTGGCATCGAAGTCAAACTGGTAAACAAAGAGAACAAGGTTCACCGTGAGGACATGAAGCAAGGAAACTTCACTATCGGTCGTGGTAGCTGGATTGGCGATTTCAACGATCCGATCAACTTCTTGGAAGTCTTCAAGGGTGGACTGAATACATCCAAATGGGAAAACAAGGAGTTCCTCGATTTGCTCGCGCAGTCTGCCAAAGAAGGGGATGTAGCGAAGCGCAAGGAGATCCTTAAGAAAGCAGAACAAATCGTCATGGATGAAATGCCTGCGTTGCCAATCTACTATTTCACCTATGCGTGGGTGAAGCAAGATAGCGTAAAAGATGTGGTAGTAGATGCACTCGGGTTCATCGACTTCAAGTACGCTTCCAATCAAAAGTAATCATGAGTTTATGAGGGAGTGACTGGCGTGCGTCCGATCATTGGTGTGGCATGTACGAAAATGTATTTTCCGAAGAACGATCTCGACCAGTTTTTCTATGTAGGTTCAGGCTATGTGAACGGAATTGCGCGCAGTGGCGGTACTCCATTGATCTTGCCTCTGTTGACGATTCAGGATGCTCCGTTTCGTGAGATGATCGAATCCTTGGACGGCTTGATTCTGTCCGGCGGTGAAGATCCTGCACCGCATTTGTACGGCGAAGACCCGCTGCAAGGGCTGGGTGATATCAATTACGAAAGAGACATCACAGAGCTTGAGATTATCAAGATTGCGCTGGAGCTGAAAAAGCCAATCCTGGGCATTTGCCGCGGGATGCAAATTTTGAATGTGGCGTGTGGCGGCACCCTCATTCAAGATATCCCGAGCCAAGTACCAGGAGCATTACAGCATGCGCAGAAGGGTTCACGGCAATACGGGGCGCACAAGATTACGCTGCAACCTGGCTTTGTAGCGGATGCCCTCGGAAAGACAGAGGTGCTCGTAAACACCTCTCACCACCAAGCAGTCAAAGACATAGCACCGGGCTTCAAAGTCACAGGATGCGCGGCTGACGGTGTGATTGAGGCGATGGAAAGCCTCGACGGGCTACATGTAGGCGTACAGTGGCATCCAGAACGGATGTGGGCACACGACGACGACATGTTGAAGATTGCCGAGGCATTTGTTGCTCGGGTAAAGCAGTTGAAGCTGCAAGCGACTAACTAGAATAGAATTGAGAGAAACCGTTCTGGGATTGCCCAGAGCGGTTTTTTGCGTGTGGGAGGGCTTCCCCGTGCGGTTGCTCATGCCAATGGTAGAAGTGTAGTAAAACAAGGATAAATGATAGGTAGAATCGAACTTCACGTAAGAGAATGGATTTTCGTGAGGTGAGTTCTTGAAGAAAATATTTGTTGTTTTTTTGCTTTTTCTACTTGTTTTTCCACGGTTCCTCTTCGCAGAGTTTTTTGCTGAACGCGAAATGAAAATGATAACCACAAACTATTATCAAGCGCTTATCGATGAAGACTATGAAAAAGCATTCCACACCCTTTATCTTTATGATGTTGCGGAGGGTAAGCATCCAACTGATGGCACAACGTTAAGTGACCAGGAAGCGAAAGAATTTTACATGAAAAAGATCGCTTTCTTAAAAGCTCATCATTACAAACTGAACGATTATGAGATCAAAAAGATTAGATACGAAGATGGGCATACCGCCTTTCTTGAAATGAAGCTTGAAGTTGAGCAT
Organism: Brevibacillus sp. BC25; assembly: GCF_000282075.1. Taxonomy (NCBI): domain Bacteria; kingdom Bacillati; phylum Bacillota; class Bacilli; order Caryophanales; family Paenibacillaceae; genus Brevibacillus; species Brevibacillus sp. BC25. Next base: position 111,609 of record NZ_AKIX01000110.1, on the reverse strand, counting down.
GATGGACAAAAATTTCAATATGCTGAAACCGTACATGTATGGGAAGAAAAGGTATGGATTATGGGGGAGGAGGACGATCCGTTCAGAACGTATCGGGATGGGAAAATGAAATTTGAAATTCCGGTAGCCCCAGTAAACTAAGCATAGAGGTGAGTGAAATGTTAAAGGTCGGAGACTCGGCTCCCGTCTTTACGGCGGCGAGCACAAAAGGAAGCATAGATCTTAGGGATCACATCGGCAAGGAAACTATCGTCCTCATCTTCTATCCGGGAGATGATACCCCGATTTGTACGAAGCAGCTATGTGCGGTTCAGGATCACTACACCAAAATCGAACAAGCAAACACAGCCGTTTTTGGCGTCAATCCCGGCGGCATGGACAAGAAGCGCTCATTTGCAGATAAGTTCCGTTATGAATTTCCATTAATCGTGGATGAAGACGAAACGATTCGAAAAGCATATGATGTCGGCAAGGTTCTCGGACTGTTTTTCCAGCAACGAATCGTGTACATCATAGGCAAAAACGGAACTATCATCTACGCCAAAAAAGGGAATCCTCCAGTATCAGAGCTGCTACAGGTAATCGAAAGCCAAGTCTAGGACGTTCTCGCTTGCGTCAATGGAACAAAACAGGGATAATAGAAATGAGAATGTATGTTTGGTGGGTATCCCTATGAAAAAAATACTTCACTTGGATATTGACGCATTTTTCGCGAGTGTAGAGCAGTTAGATCGTCCCGAATTGCGGGGGAAGCCGGTCATTGTCGGGGGAACTGGCAATCGCGGTGTCGTATCTACCTGCAGCTACGAGGCGCGCAAATACGGTGTTCGCTCGGCAATGCCTGTCGCCATGGCGAGGAAAAAATGTCCGCAAGGCTTTTATTTGCCTGTCCGCTATAGCCGTTATATCGAAAAATCTGCTGAGGTCAGACAAATATTTACTTCTTATACAGAAAGTTATCAAACAGTGGGTCTAGACGAGGCTTATTTAGACGTGTCCCATTATGAGAATGCGGTACCCATCGCCCGCGATATTAAGCGGCGAATCAAACGGGAGACCGGACTTACTTGTAGCATCGGACTTTCCTACAATATGTCGTTGGCTAAGATTGCCAGTGACTTGAAAAAGCCGGATGCCTTTGTAATCATCCGACCTGAGCAGGCTTTGGATGTGCTGCGGTCGCTGCCAATTGGCACCTTGCATGGAGTCGGCAAAAAGTCGCAAGAGCTGCTCGCGAAAAAGGGGATTGAGACGGTAGAGGATTTTTGGCGGCTTTCACTCGATGAGGCCACTACATTATTTGGGAAGTTCGGTCGTTCCCTCTATTACCGGGCGAGGGGAGAAGACAATCGCGAAATCGAAATGGATCGCGCTCCGAAATCATCGAGCCGTGAAACGACACTCCCCTTTGATTTGTTTGACAGGGATGCGATTGCTCCGATTGCCACCTCCCTCTTGCGTGAGGTTGAAGAGGACATTCGCGAGGAAGGGGTCGAGCCCCAGACGATAACGCTCAAAATCAAGTACGCTGACTTTACCCAGAGGACCAAGCAGCACAAGGCTGTGGCCGGGGCCAATTGGCAGGAGTTGTTGGACGATTTGCTCGACGCCTTTGACTACACAGCAGGTGTTCGATTGGTGGGCGTAGGCTTTTCGAATTTTGCCGAGCAACAAGGGGAGCGGTACGAACAGCTCTCAATGTTTTCGTGGAAGCTGGGGAAGTAAGGGAGGGAGAACGGTGGAGACAGAGAATGCCTTTCATTGCTGTGCGACCTGTATTCATTTTCGCGTGGAGAAAGGTACGGGAGGAGTCAGCTATCGATGTTCTCGTCTGACCTATGAGACACGTCCGGACTATCGATTCCAATGCTGGACTCCGACAGAGAAGGTCAAGCGACTGATGGAAGCACGTAAAAGCCAATGATAGCGACAAAAAGAGGCACCCCCTTCGTCAGTATCGACAGAGGGGGTGCCTTTTCTATTCATTTATCAGGTCGAGGACCATCACTTCCTCCGGACCATCCATTTCGCCATTTGAGGTAAAGCCGAAAGACTCATACAGCTTGCGAGCGAACTCGTTTTCAGGATGAATACTCAAGTAAATTCGCGTACAGCTGTAGCGTCTGCACATTTCATCAACGAGCATGCGTAGAAACTTTTTGGCGTACCCCTTACCCTGCTGGCGAGCATCAATCATAAAGCGATCCAGCCAAATTCGGCCATTTTCTGCTTCGATTCCATGCATGGCATAACCGACAGCGATGTCCTTGTCATACAGACCGCATGATATCCATTCCGGTTCAAAACCTGACTGGGCGATGGAAAAAGCGTTGCTCTCGATAAAGGAGTGTTGACCTTCCGTTACAGTCAAGCAGGCAATTTGGCGCCAATTTTCTTTCGTAATTTCACGAATAGACAAGCTCAAAATTTCATCTCGCTTTCAATGGTGCTGAGACGGGCGGATTTGCTTGCTTTTAATTGGACAAAAAGTAAAATGCTGAAGCCAAGGATGGACGCTGCCACGATCAGGAGGGCAGAGGATACTGGAAGTATATCCGTCAAAATTCCCCCTGCGAGTGGGCCTGCAACCATTCCGATTCCGTGAAACATATTAAAGAGAGAGTATGCCGTGCCGTATGCGCCGCTTCCTCCTTGGTCAATGATGGCCCCCAGCGTACCCAAGGTTGGCGATAAGGTAAAGCCAATACTAGCCCCGACCAAGGCCATTGCGAGCATTGCCTGCCAGAGGGAGTCTGCCCAGGCCAAAAATGGCAGAAACACAGCCAGCGTAATGATCCCGCCAAACATGAGTTTATACGGATTCATGCGGCTGGAAAGGGAGCCAGCAACTGGGGCGATCAGTCCATACGCAAGTGTCATCACCCCAAACAAAAGACCAATCGTTGTCGGCGTCATGCTGAGTTTCTCTGTAAAAAATACGGGCAACGTCGGTTCCAGCAAGCAAAGGGAAATCTCAGCCAACAGGACGATTCCAGCGATAAAGATGACTTGCGGATTGCGGATGAATCCACCGACATGAAGCTTTTCACTGACAGTTCTCGTCGTGTCTTCCTTCAAGAACAAGTAGACTAGCACAATATTAATCACGGTAAAGGCTGCTGCTGCCAGGAAAGGCATGCGATGGTCACTGATTTCAAACAACCATCCGCCAATCGGCGCTCCGAGCAATGTACCGGTGGAAATCGCCGTCAATGCAATTCCCATTACAGCTCCACGCATTTTGGATGGGAACAAATCCGCCAAGAGGGCAAGCGCAGTTGGCCATGTAGCCGCAGCAGCAATACCTTGAACAAAACGAGCTGTAATCAACAAGGCCATTGTCTCAGAGAAAGCAAACAATAACGTGGAAGCGGCGAGACCGAGCAAGCCGATCAAAAGCATGGCCCGTCTGCCGACCCGATCGGATATCGGCCCGAAAATAGGGGTGGCAATGAGCATCGCGACCGCATAGCTGCTAAACAGCACGCCCATCATGGTGGAGGAGGGCGCAAGCATTTCCGTAAAATAAGGAACAATCGGAATCAACAAGCTGTACAGCAGCATGTCGATAAAAAGGATCAGGATGACAAACAAAAGTCCTATTCGTTGTTGTTTGGTCATTTGTGTAAAAATGGACATAATGGAACACCTCTTAACTATAAAAACTATTTTTGTTTTATTGGTTTTCTTGCAAAATACGATATCGTGGTCTTTCCAAAGTTAGTGGAATGACCACGAGTCATATGTTACCTTTTATCCGTTGGCACCAATCCGAATAAGAGGACATCTACAATGGCGGAAAGCGCCTCTGAGACTGTAATCTGGTTTTTCGTGTAAAAACGCAGATCAAGTGTGGAATTGAGGGCATCGACAATCACCTTCAACATGAGTGTAACGTTCATATTGACGATTTGTCCTTCTCGAATACCCTGTTCGATGAGTACGCGAAGCGTTTGCCAATCCTCGGATAGAGAAGCCTCGACTTGGGCATATTGCTCAGGATAATATCGTTTCATCTGTTCGAGGATGCGCAAATCATAAAATTCATAGTGTGTCGGTAAAACCATCATGACGCCTTTGATTTTATCGATAAGAGAGAGATTGTCGTCTGCGAGAATTTGCTGTGTTTTTTCATCGCCCTCTTCAAAGGATTGCTGAATGATTGTTTCCAGAATTTCTACCTTAGATGAGAAGTGCTCGTATAACGTCCGTTTGCTGATCCCGAGCCGCTTCGCCAAATCATCCATGGAAAATTTCATGCCTTTATCGCGAATCTCTTCAATAAAACCTTTCATGATCCGGTTTTTAATTGCAATCAACCCCCAGCCAAAACAACATAGCAGAAAACTATAAAAACAAAAACAGTTTTCTCAGTAACGCCATTTTACACAGGATGACAGAGCAATGCAAGTGGTGATCATGCTTTTTGTTTTGCAACCAAGTGGTCGATTATGGTATAGTAGGTGCCGAAATCGCGGTTGATTGCTTCACATCATTTGGAGGTGCCCCGTGTTTTTAGAGAAGCTGATGCCTAGTCAGTTCGTCGAATCAATCCATCACATTGACATAGATCAATTGAAACGAAATAACATCCGTGCGGTGATTACAGACTTGGATAATACCTTGGTAGAATGGGACAGGCAACATGCAACAGAGGAGGTCATCAACTGGCTTGCTCGCATGCATGAGGCAGGCATACAGGTCACTGTTGTCTCCAACAACAACAAGGAGCGTGTAGACCGCTTCTGTGCCCCATTAAATCTCGGGTTTATTTATGCGGCCAAAAAGCCGACAAACCGTGCCTTTTTACAGGCAGTGCGGCAAATGAATGTAACCATCGCTGAGACTGTTGTCATTGGCGATCAATTGTTTACCGATGTGCTGGGAGGAAATCGATTAGGATTTCATACGATCCTGGTTGTTCCTGTGGCCCAGACGGATGGTTTTTGGACGCGCTTTAATCGTCAGATGGAGCGTGTGGCCCTTATTTGGATGGAGAGGAAAGGAATGGTTTCGTGGAGGAGAAAAGCATGACGGAACAAATGCATGGCTCTTGTGCTGGATGTGGGATTGCCATTCAAACAGCAGATGCAAAAAAGCCTGGCTATGCACCTGAATCCGCGCTTGGCAGAAAGGTAGTCATTTGCCAGCGTTGTTATCGCATCAAGCATTATAATGAAGTTGCTCCCGTAGGAATGGGCGATGACGACTTCCTTAAGATCTTGGACGGCATCGGGTCTACGCAGGCGCTTGTTGTGATGGTTGTCGATATTTTTGATTTCCAAGGCTCCTGGCTCAAAGGGTTGCCGCGCTTTGTCGGGAAAAACCCGATCTTGCTCGTAGGTAACAAAGTTGATCTGCTGCCAAAAAATATCAATCTAAACCGCGTACGCAACTGGATGCAGCACGAAGCGAAGGAACGCGGATTGCGCCCGGAGGATGTCGTACTTATCAGCGCGCAAAAAGGACTTCATATCGATGAACTGTTGAATCGTATTGGAGAGCTGCGCAAAGGCCGAGATGTTTACATTGTCGGTGTGACCAACGTAGGAAAATCAACCATGATCAACCGCATCTTGCATGACTACGGTGCGGCTGAGCTGGAGATTACCACATCGCCATTCCCAGGTACGACGCTGGACAAAATCGAGATTCCACTCGAGGACGGCCGCTCCATTTTCGATACGCCAGGAATTATCAATCGTGATCAGATCGGACACATGGTATCCCCGACTGACCTCCGAAAGATTACACCGACCAGCCGTATCAACTCCAAGGTATATCAGCTTGACGATGGTCAATCACTCTTTTTGGGTGGCCTAGCCCGTATCGACTTCGTACGCGGAGAGAGACAGCCGTTAATCGTCTATGCGGATAACGACCTGTACATTCATCGGACGAAGCTGGAAAAAGCGGATGAAGTGATGGAAAAGCATCACGGAACCTTGCTGGTACCACCAACAGGGGAGGAAGCTGCGAAAGCACTTCCACCATTTGTGAAGCACACCTTTAAAATCAACAAGTCCACCATGACGACTGACATCGTAATTTCCGGTTTGGGCTGGGTCAGCATCCAAGGAAAACACGAAGCGAGTGTTGTCGTGCATGCACCTAAAGGCGTAAGTGTTGGGATGCGCAAAGGGCTGATCTAGCTTAAGCAAGAAAAGTCGAGTTAGCCTTGCCCCTTGCCATATGCTATAGAGAGACGTCCGGGGAGGAAAAGCTCCATGATTACAAGCAAAACAAAACTGGTTGGCTTGTTTGGACATCCAGTTTCCCACTCGCAATCACCGATGATGCACAATACAGCTTTTTCAGAGACCGGGTTGGGATTTGCCTATGCGGCGTTCGATGTTGAACCGGAAAATCTGGAAGATGCAGTCGCGGGTATTCGCGCCTTAGGCTTGAAAGGGATTAACGTCACGATCCCCCACAAGGTCGCTATCATGCCGATGCTGGATGAAATCGATCCGCTTGCTAAACGAATCGGGGCTGTCAATACCGTCGTTTCTCGTGATGGACGCTTGATTGGCTACAACACAGATGGTATGGGCTATGTTCGTTCGCTTGTGGAAGAGACGGGAATCGTTCTTGAAAAGCAAGTGGTAACCATGGTAGGGGCTGGAGGCGCTGCGCGTGCAGTGGCGTTTACCTTGGCTGAACAAGGAGTCAGGGAAATTCGCATCATCAATCGTTCCCGGGAAAGAGCCGCAGTATTGGCTGAGCATGTCGGGACGATTGTACCAACGAAAATCGTAGAACAGGGCGAAGGGGCAGCTGCCATCGCAGATTCTTCGCTGTTGATCAATACGACATCGATCGGAATGCTGCCAAACGTACAGGAGACACCTGTGCCAGCAGAATGGCTTCATTCTGGTTTAACCGTTAGCGATCTGATTTATAACCCGCTCGAAACGCGTCTGCTCAAAGAAGCGCGTGCTATCGGTGCCACTGTTCATTCCGGAATCGGCATGTTCGTGAATCAAGGTGCACTGGCTTTTGAACTGTGGACGGGCGAACGAGCACCAACTGGGGTTATGCGTGAGGTCGTCTTGCAACAATTAAAGAAAACAACCTGATAGGCAGGATGTAAAAGGAGGCATTGCCGATGTTGACTGGCAAGCAAAAGCGCTTTTTGCGCGCAGAAGCACATCATCTCACCCCCATTTTCCAAGTAGGAAAAGGCGGGGTAAACGAAAACATGATCACTCAGATCAAAGAAGCGTTGGAAGTACGTGAATTGATCAAGGTAGCGATCTTGCAAAACAATAATGACGATAAACATCAAGTGGCAGAAGATCTGGCAGCAGGTGCTGGAGCAGAGCTTGTGCAGTTGATTGGCCATACGGTTGTCTTGTACAAAGAGTCCCGGGAGAACAAGACGATCAAGCTTCCATAAGAGACCTGCATGCGATGAGACAGCAAATCAAGCAAGTAGGGATCATGGGAGGAACGTTTGACCCGATTCATTGTGGGCACTTGTTGGCGGCCGAACAAGCCAGAGAGCAAGCGGGCCTGGACGAAGTCTGGTTTATGCCTACACACGTTCCACCGCACAAAAAGAGAGAGAGTCTGACGCTGGCGCATCACCGCTTGCAAATGGTTCAGCTCGCCGTGTCTGATCACGAGGTGTTTCGTGTAACAGATGTGGAGTTCGCAAGAGAAGGTCCATCGTACACCTATGACACGATGGTTCAGCTCGTCAGGCAGTTCCCGGATTGCCGGTTTTCCTTTATCATGGGAGGAGATATGGTAAAAATCTTGCCCAAATGGTACCAGTACCAAGAGCTGATTCATATGGTACGCTTTATAGGTCTAGCGAGGCCAGGAACCGAACTGGACCTGAAATCGAGCGAGGACGTCACATTTGTGGAGATGCCTGTTTGGGACATTTCTTCTACGATGGTTCGCGAGAAGGCAGCTACCAGGAAAAGCATCCGTTATCTTGTACCTGATGCCGTGGAGCGCTATATAAAGGAGAACCGAATCTATGAGACTTTTGGATAATCGGGAAGAGCTTCTCGTTCGCGTACGGCAACAAATGCATGAAAAACGCTACAATCACACGCTAGGGGTGGCTGCGTCGGCTCGCGAGCTGGCAGAGAGATTCGGGGCTGATCCAGACAAAGCCGAGCTTGCTGGACTGTTGCACGATTACTGTAAGTGCTGGCCTGTGGAAAAAATGTTCGAAATTCTCGTTCGCCACGATATGCCTACAGAGCTTTTGGAAGGGGAAAAAGAGCTGTGGCACGCCTTTGCAGCAGCCATTGTGATCCAGACTGATCTAGGTGTAACGGATGCAGATATTTTACAAGCTGTTCGCTACCATACAACGGGTCGTGCTGGCATGTCCCTGTTAGAAAAAGTAGTCTGTGTGGCAGACTATATAGAACCAAACCGGGTTTACCCTGGTGTTGATTTTATTCGCGCCAAAGCCATGCACGATTTGGATGCCGCCCTGGCACTCGCCTTGGGAGGCACGATTCAATTTTTGATAGAGAAGCAAAAGACGGTTTTCCCGTTGACATTGACTGCATATAACGATTTGGTTTCCCGCAAAGGGAGAGAAGGAGGGTTTTAGTGGTTAAAACAGTAGAAGATTTGGCACAGTTGGTTGTGAAGGCAGTAGAGGACAAGAAAGCAGAGAACTTGAAGGTGCTCGATATTAAAAAGCTGTCCGTGATCGCAGACTATTTCATGATTTGCCACGGAAACAACGAGCGTCAAGTACAGGCAATTGTTCGCGAAATCCGTGATCAAGCCCACAAAAACGGCTATGATGTCCGTGGCATCGAGGGAGCGGATGAAGGTCGCTGGGTACTGGTTGATCTGGGCGATATCGTCATTCACGTTTTCCATCGCGAAGATCGCGAGTTTTACAACCTGGAGCGCCTGTGGAAGGATGCAGAGGAAGTTTCCTTCAGCGCGCAAGGGTAAGGACAAATGGCATACGCACATATGGCCGCTGTATATGACAGGCTGATGGCGGATACTCCTTATGACCAGTGGCTCGATTGGGTCGAGCGTCATTGGACAAAGGGAGAGAAGCCTGTGCGGGTCATTGATCTTGGCTGTGGGACTGGCACGATTGCGATCCCACTCGCCAAGCGGGGATACCGTGTTACTGGAGTGGATCTCTCAACAGAAATGCTTGCGATCGCCTATGACAAAATGAGGCAGGAACAAGTGGATGTAGCGTGGGTAGAGCAGGATATGCGGGAGCTGTCCTTGCCCGAAGCGGATGCGGTCATCTCCTTGTGTGATTCATTGAGCTATCTTACAGAGGAAGCGGATGTGCAGGAAACGTTCAAGCGCGTTTTCGCTCATCTCGCGCCCGGTGGGAGCTTTCTGTTTGATGTGCACAGCCCGTACAAGATGCTGCACATTTTCGGAGACGAGACGTTCACACATGTAGAGGATGAAGTTTCGTATATTTGGCAATGTTTTTGCGACCCGCTGCGACTGGAGGTAGAGCATCAGTTAACGTTTTTCATTCGTCAGCCAAACGGATTGTACGAGCGGATGGAAGAGGAGCATTGGCAACGGGCTTATCAGCCTGTCCAACTGATGCGCTGGCTGACAGATGCTGGCTTCACAGACATTGTCATCACCGCTGATTACTCGGATATGCCGCCACAAGAAGCGAGTGAGCGCCTATTTTTTTCAGCCCGCAAGCCGAAACGTTTGACATGATTGGTTCAGATTGACTATAATGGCGTTATAACTACAGATTTCGACGCGTTTAAGAGGAATAGTAGGAATTGGATTCGAGCATTCACAGAGAGTTGACGGATGGTGCAAGTCAACCCGGATCTATCTGAACTCACCTCCCAGCACTTGCCCCCAAGGTCATTCAAGCAATGACTGCGTAAGGGTGAGCGGCTTATCCCCGATACGGATGAAACAAGTGGGTGAATGCTTGTCATTTGCCAATCTGGGTGGTACCGCGGGAATGTAAATAACCTCTCGTCCCTTTCGCAATAGCGATCTGGGATGTGAGGTTTTCTTTATAATATCGGAAAGTATAAACTTCTTCGGGTTTCTTCCCGATATTACGGAAAACATTCCGTTAATACGCGGTCGCTCATCTTTGAGCAATCCTCGATAGAGGTTTTCGTATTTTCACCTATTTTAAGATGGGAGTGCTTTACCATGGTATTCAGTCATCAAAATGTCGAAAAGAAGTGGCAGCAATATTGGGAGCAGAACAAGACCTTCAAAACCTCCGAGGATGAGGGCAAGAAAAAGTTTTACGCACTCGACATGTTCCCGTATCCATCTGGAGCTGGCCTGCACGTAGGACATCCAGAAGGCTATACGGCTACTGATATTTTGTCCCGCATGAAGCGGATGCAAGGATATAACGTTCTCCATCCAATGGGGTGGGATGCGTTTGGTTTGCCAGCGGAGCAATACGCGCTCGATACAGGAAACGATCCGGCAGAATTCACCGAGCACAATATCAACACGTTCCGTCGCCAAATTAAGTCACTCGGATTTTCCTACGACTGGGATCGCGAAATCAATACGACCGATCAGAATTACTACAAGTGGACACAATGGATTTTTACGAAGCTGTATGAGAACGGCTTGGCTTATATTGACGAGGTAGCTGTAAACTGGTGCCCTGCTTTGGGAACGGTTTTGGCGAACGAAGAAGTTATTGACGGAAAAAGTGAGCGTGGCGGACACCCAGTAGAACGCCGCCCAATGAAGCAATGGGTCTTGAAAATTACTGCGTACGCGGAAAGACTGATCGCTGATCTGGATGAACTGGATTGGCCAGAGAGCATCAAGGAAATGCAACGCAACTGGATCGGTCGTTCTGAAGGGGCAGAAGTAACCTTTGGTATCGAAGGTCATGACGAATCCTTCACTGTCTTTACGACTCGTCCAGACACTCTCTACGGAGCAACCTATGCGGTATTGGCTCCTGAGCACAAGCTGGTTGAGCAAATTACCGTACCAGCTCAAAAAGAAGCAGTGGAAGCGTATCTGGATCAAGCGAAGCACAAGAGCGATCTGGAGCGTACCGATCTGGCGAAAGAAAAGACAGGAGTATTTACCGGAGCGTATGCGATCAACCCGGTTAACGGCGAGCGTCTGCCAATCTGGATTGCAGATTACGTGCTGATCAGCTACGGAACAGGCTCTATCATGGCGGTTCCAGCCCACGATGAACGCGACTATGAGTTCGCGAAAACATTCGATCTGCCAATCAAGCAAGTAATCGCTGGTGGAGATATCTCCAAAGAGGCGTATGCAGGCGACGGAGAGCACATCAACTCCGGCATGCTCGATGGTTTGAACAAAGAAGAGGCTATCAGCAAAATGATCGAGTGGCTGGAAGCGGAAGGCAAAGGAAATCGCAAAGTAACGTACCGTCTGCGCGACTGGCTGTTCAGCCGTCAACGCTACTGGGGTGAACCAATTCCGATTCTCCATCTGGAAGACGGCACGATGAAAGTCGTTCCAGAATCCGAACTGCCAATCGTATTGCCTAAAACAAAAGAAATCAAACCATCCGGTACAGGTGAATCGCCATTGGCAAACATCTCGGAGTGGGTAAATACTGTCGATCCGGAAACAGGCATGAAAGCACGTCGTGAGACAAACACGATGCCGCAATGGGCGGGTAGCTGCTGGTACTTCCTGCGCTTCATCGATCCACACAATGACAAGGCATTGGCTGATCCAGACAAACTGAAAGAATGGCTGCCAATCGACATTTACATTGGTGGTGCAGAGCATGCGGTGCTGCACTTGCTCTACTCTCGTTTCTGGCACAAGTTCCTGTACGATATCGGTGTCGTACCAACCAAGGAACCATTCCAAAAGCTGTATAACCAAGGAATGATCCTGGGTGAAAACAACGAGAAGATGAGTAAGTCCAAAGGCAACGTCGTAAACCCAGACGATATCATCACCAGCCATGGTGCCGACACACTGCGCATATACGAAATGTTCATGGGACCACTGGATGCTTCGATCGCTTGGTCGACAAAAGGCTTGGATGGCGCACGCCGCTTCCTGGATCGCGTATATCGTCTGTTTGTGGGTGACAACGGTGAGCTGAACGAAAAAATCGTGGAAACCTCCAACGTGGCTGGCATGGAGCGCGTGTACCACCAAACTGTGAAAAAAGTAACAGAAGACTACGAGGGCCTGCGTTTCAATACAGGTATCTCTCAGTTGATGGTATTCGTAAACGAAGCGTACAAAGCAGAAGTTCTGCCGAAGAAATTCATGGAGGACTTTGTAAAAATGCTGTCTCCAATCGCTCCGCACTTGGGTGAAGAGCTGTGGGAAAAACTCGGTCACAGCGAGGGCGTGGCATACGCAGCATGGCCTACGTATGACGAAGCGAAGCTGGTTGAAGACGAGGTAGAAATCGTCCTGCAAATTAACGGCAAAAACAAAGAAAAGCTGCTCATCGCTTCTGATTCGACGAAAGAACAGATGGAAGAGATGGCGAAAAACAACGAGATGATTAGCGAACTGATCGAAGGAAAAACGATCGTCAAAGTCATCGCTGTTCCAGGCAAACTGGTGAATATCGTCGTTCGTTAAGAAAAGGACGTCAGAAATAAGAAGAGGAGTGGAGCCTGTGAGCGACAGGTTTCCACTCCTTTTTTTCGTAAATCAAAGCTTCTTCGTCTTGCACTAATGCGGCTGATTATTTAAATTTCGTGCAACCAGTTCCTGGTCCTCGGCAAACTTCGCTTGTGTGCGACGAAATACTTGGGCGAAAAGACCGGGAATACCGTCTTGCAAAGGAATTAGTCCTTCCCCAGTAATTCCTCCGGGCACGCAGACCCTCTTTTGCAGTGTAGGTAGGGTGAACGCTTCTTCGCGTAAAAGATCTGCGATCCCAATTAGCATTTGCGTAGTCATGTAGGTAGCAGCTTCTGCGGAAATGCCAGTTTCTTCAACAGCTTCTTGAATCATTTGCTGCAAAATATAGCTGATAAACGCTGGCCCGCAACTGACAATGTCAGAAGTAATTCGTAAAAAGGGCTCGGAAATTTCTATAGGGGAGCTAATGTGGGCAAACAGACTTCGTATTAAATGACGTTGTTCCTCTTGAATTCGTGATCCGAATTCACATAAGCTGACACCACTCCTTACGGCATTTGTTATAGAAGGAACGACTCTGGCAACCGCACAAGGAACTTGAGACTCCAAATCCGCAAGCTTGATCGGACTGGTGATCGTAATCAATAGGTGGTCTTGCGTTAAGGCAGGAGCAATTTGTTCGAGCATCACACTATATTCCAGTGGCTTGACGCACAGCACGATCGTTGTAGCTTCTTTGACCAAATCGGCATTGCTGTGCGCGACAATGAGCCCGGGATGTTTTTCTGCCAGTTGCTGCGCCTTTGAAAGGGTTCTGTTGCTGATAATGACATGACTAGGAGTCAGCGCCTTGGCTGACAGCAGTGATTCAATCAAGATACTGCCCATGCTGCCCGTACCAATGAACCCAATTCTATTCATGGGCATACCTCCCTCCGATATTCTTTTCCCATTCTATGTAGGAGTGCCGATGATCATGACCGGATGCTGAGCACTCATTGAACCAAGAGCCGATCCTTTATCCGTGCAAACATCTTCTCGCCAATTCCCTCAATCTGTTTCAGGTCATCCGCTGAACGAAATGGCCCTTGTTTTGACCTGTAATCCACGATTGCCTTGGCACGTGTTTCTCCAATCCCGGGAAGGCTCATGAGCTGTTCGACAGTTGCTGTGTTGAGATTAATCGCTGAGGAGGCACCAGTGGTGGATAAGCTGGTAGTAGATTGTACAAGGCCAATGGATGCGGAGACTGGCGCGGCTGCCCCTTTAGCCGGGATGACAAGAGCAGCTCCATCTGTGAGCGGCGCTGCCAAATTGATCTGGACAAGGTCAGCATCAGGCAGTGCTCCTCCTGCTTTTTCGATGGCATTTGCGACACGGGTACCTGGTTCGAATTGGTATAAACCGGGATTTTTCACTTGCCCTTTCACATCGACATAAAGCGGAGGGGGGAGTGGTTCCTTTTCTTTATCTTTTTCCGGTGTCGTTTTTATAGGCTTGGCAGGTTGAGCAGTTCCTGAATCATCTGGCCGTTCTTTTGTTTCAACATTCGATGCAGCATAAGCAGGAGCATGCAACGGTAGTTCGTCAGTCTTATGCGATTGGTCGCGTTGATATAACCAATAGCTACAACCGACAAACAGAACAGCCGCAGTCAGCAAGATGAAACGACGATAACGCTCCCACCATTCCAGCACCATAACAAAAAACCCTCCCGTCCTTCACATAGCGATACGTTCATAGAGTGAACTTGTTCTCTATCAACGATGCTACGAAAAGTAAGAGAGGGTCTGCAAATCTATTTATTGCGTTTTCGCTTTTAGCCAATATGCAGCAGCGAATTTTTTTTGCGGCGATGGTCTACATTCGGGCTGACATAAGGCTCAAAATTGTGCTTTTGCTCAATGAAGATTTGATGCCACAGCATGAAGACCAGGATCGTCCAGATTTTGCGACTGTAATCCGCATTGCCTTCGCGGTGTTCATCGAGCATGTACAGCACATAGGCCTTATTGATCAAATTATCCACCTTGGATTCGAAAATGATCTCTTTTGCCCATTTGTAAAATTCGTTTTTGAGCCAATGACGAGTTGGAACAGGGAAGCCCAGCTTCTTTCTCGTTTGGATCTCAGGTGGTAAAAAGTCTTTCATTGCTTCACGAAGCACGTGTTTGGTCGTGCCGTTGGCAATTTTGTACTTCGTTGGAATGGTAGCGGCGAATTCAAATACCTTCAGATCAATGAAAGGCACTCGCAGCTCCAAAGAATTGGCCATCGTCATCTTGTCGGCCTTCATCAAAATGTTGCCTCTGAGCCAAGTGTGAATGTCCAAGTATTGCATCTTGGTCACATCGTCATATTCGGAAGCACGTTTGTAAATCTCTTCTGTAATGGTGAAAGGAGATACATACGCTTCCGAACGGGTAATATCTTCCATGACGACACGTTTTTTCATCTCTTCACTGAAAATCAGTGCGTTTCCGAAAAAGCGTTGCTCAACCGTTTTCGATCCGCGGATAAGGAAGTTTTTCCCTTTTACCTGATCAGGGAGGCGTTCAGCCATGTATCCGATGGATTGGCGCATCCAGCCAGGCATCCCGGAAAACATTTTGAGTGAATGTGGCTCTCTGTAAATATTGTATCCGCCAAAAAATTCATCTGCACCTTCACCGGACAATACAACGGTCACGTGTTCACTCGCCATCTGCGCTACGAAATAGAGCAGGATGGCAGATGGGTCTGCTACCGGTTCATCCTGATGCCAGATCAGTCGCGGCAATTCATCCATGTACTGTTTGGCGTTTATCACGCGCTCGAAATGCTCCGATCCCAAATACGCGGCGGTTCGCTTCGCATAATCGAGCTCGCTGTAACCAGGAATATCTGAACCGACAGAAAAAGATTTAACTGGCTCGAATGTGCGCAACATCCCAACGATACTGCTAGAGTCAACACCACTAGACAAGAAGGCTCCACGCGAAACCTCGCTAATCCGGTGTTTGTCGACAGATTCGAGCATGACACTGCGCGTACCCTCAACAAAATAAGAGAACGGTTTGCTTTCATCAGGCTTGAATTCTACATCCCAGTACCTTTCCAGCTTGATCTGGTCGTTTTCAATCACGAACGAGTGCGCAGGCGGTATACGATAAATGCCAGCAAACATCGTATCAGGATCAGGTACATATTGGAACGTCAAATAGTGATAGAAAGCGGTTGGATTCACTTCGCGCTTGAATCCTGGTATCTCCAGCAAGCTTTTAATCTCGCTGGCAACCCCGATTGAATCATTCGTCTCGACATAGTAGAGCGGCTTGATTCCAAAATGGTCGCGTGCACCAAACATACGTTTTTTACGGGAGTCGTAGATCGTAAAGCCAAACATCCCGCGCAAATGCTTCGGTGCATCTGTTCCTACCTCTTCATAAAGGTGGAGGATGGTTTCAATATCAGAATCGGTATGGAAAACGTGACCGATGTCCTTTAACCATTGCTGTAACTCTTTGTAATTGTAGATTTCACCGTTACCAATAATCCAGATGTCACGTGTTTCGTTAAACAGCGGTTGATGTCCGCCTTCCACGTCAATGATGCTTAAACGACGAAAGCCCAGGGCGATGTTGTCTTCAAGGTGAAAACCATCGTCATCTGGACCACGGTGCAGGATGACACCCGTCATTGCACTAATCGCTTCTTGTTGAACAGGCACTTGCCGCTTGTTATAGAGTGATACGATTCCGCACATAAGAAATGACTCTTCCTCTCACTGGATTGCTCCTGCTAACTCTATCATGTATCGACCATCAGCGCAATCTCTTATGAGTGCCAGTGATTGACCTCGAAAACGCTGATTCTACAAGGGAATTAGCCTTTCTTCTTTTCTATTTTTGTCCCCATTCGGTTAGATATACTCCCCTAGGAGACCATGAATCGTTCGACAAAACGGCTCATGAAAGAACCAGACAGGGGGATTGCAGTGTCAGTATGGATAGCAAGCCTAGCGATGATGATCGGCCTCATTTTCTCCGCCTATTTGCATCCTGCTTGGCTCCTGTTGGCTGCAGGCGTATCATGGGCACTTGTTGCATGTATCCCGTTACCTTACCGCAAATACGCTGCATGCTACTCGCTGATTTCTATTCTAGCAGGTCTCTTTTTTTATGGGTACGAGAATCTCTACAGCTCTGAAGTAAAACCATTGGCAGAAAGGGAGCAGAGGATCTGGATAGAAGGTGTCATTGATTCACCTGTGAGAAGGGATGGGGATGTAGCAAGATTTTTTGTCACGATAACATCCTGGGGTGAAAATCAGCCTGATCAGAATGAGCATCGGTCTCTCGAAAAAATCGCGCTTCGTGTTAAGCTTGCTTCTTTCCAAGAAGCATCACAAATAGAGCAGTGGAGAAGTGGCAGTGTGATCGTGGCTCCGATTCGACTATCCTTACCAGCTACTGCGCGCAATCCCCATGCCTTCGACTACGCCAGCTATTTGTATTGGCAAGGTGTCCATGTCACAGGGGAAACAAGCTATCAAGCGGTTGATCTGACACCTGCTTTTTCCGTGTCGGCGAGCTTTCAAGAATGGCAGGACTCGGGTGCCAAGCGAATTGAATCATTATTTACAGAAACAGAAACAGCGGGTTACATGAAGTCGCTGCTGCTTGGTCTTGGACAAGAGGTGAATCCTGAGCTTGCGTCCATGTATTCGAATTTGGGCTTAAGTCATATCCTCGCAATTTCCGGTTTGCATGTGACATTGGTTAGCTCCATGTTTATGTGGTGTTTGGAACGGATTGGAATCAGACGCAGACTCGCATTTGTCGTAACGATTTTGTTCTTGATTGGGTATGTACTCCTGGTGGGAGCCAGCGCGTCCGCGATCCGATCCGGGCTGATGGGGAGTGTGGGTCTTCTCTGTCAGGTATTTGGAAAGAGGTTGGACGGCAAGGACGTTTGGGCAGGGGCACTTATTCTGATGCTGGTGGTGAATCCTTATCAGCTGTGGCATGTCGGTTTTCAGCTTTCCTTTGCGGTGACACTTGGTCTGATTATTTTTGTGCCATACAGCTTGCATGTGTTTGTGCGAGTACCCGTCTGGATTCGTACTCTCGTGGCGGTTACTATGTCAGCCCAGCTCGTTTCTTTTCCGTTTCTCATCTACCATTTTCATTTGTTTTCACCTGTGTCTTGGCTGGTCAATTTGGTAGTGACGCCGATTCTCTCGGCTATAGCGCTACCGTTCGGGTATATTGCGGTTGTCCTCGATTTCGTCCATCCGTTTTTGGCGGTGATCCCTGTTTGGGTATCGACGGCTATGCTGAAATGGATTCATCTCCCGCTGTTTGCTATTGAAAAAATGAGGCTCCCCTTCACATATTGGCCGCATCCTTCGTGGTGGTGGCTTGTTTTGTATACCTGCTTTTTAGGTGTCCTACCCATTTTGTGGAAGTTGGGCTATCATCGAAAGCGTGATATAATGCTTACTTTCGTTATATTTCTGTTGTTCATTGTAGCGGCCAGACAGCCGTTTTCCGGAGTCGAAGAAGTGCGAATTACCTTCCTTGATGTCGGACAAGGGGATTCCATCGTTGTCGAAATTGGTGATCAGAAGGTATACTTAATGGATGCGGGTGGGACAATGCGGTTCCCAGCTGCTGAACCATGGATGGAAAAGCGTGACCCATTTGAGGTGGGGAAAGACGTCGTTCTGCCGTTTCTGATGGCCAGAGGAATCGAGGAAATCGATCGTGTCATCATGACGCATGGCGATCTGGATCACATCGGGGGGATAAAATCGCTCATTCCTCATTTTTCTTTTGGAGAGGTATTGGTGAATGGAACAGCACCTTCCAAATTAGAGGGCGAGATTGTCCAGCTTTTCCAACAAGAAGGGGTTCCGATTTTAACCGGGCTCCCGGGTCAATCTTGGTCAGATGGGCCGGGAATCGAGTGGAAGTGGCTGCATCCGGGTGAATCGACCTTCTCAGGAAATGATGCATCAGTAGTACTCCAGCTGACTGCTTTCAACAAGACTGTATTGTTTACGGGTGACATTGAAAAGGATGGGGAAAGTCAGCTTGTTCAAAACGGTTTGACTTCTGTGGATGTTTTGAAAGTAGCCCATCATGGAAGCAATACCTCGAGCACCGAAGAACTCCTGGCAGTCACAGCACCAAAAGTTGCTGTAATCTCTGCTGGGGTGAAAAATCGGTACGGGCATCCATCGTCCGAAGTACTGTATCGCTTAAAAAAATCGGGTTCCGTCGTGTACAGGACTGATGCTCATGGAGCGATTACGCTGGTTATTACACCTGCAGGATTATATTGGCAGGCCCAAATATTGGATACATAATCTGTTTGCAACTTTTTCAATGAGCGAACCGTCTGTAGGGGGGAGAAGAGAATATGCCAGAAGCAGAGTTGATCAGGATGGCGCAATCCGGGGATCATGACGCGCTAGTCGAACTGCTTCGATCTATTGAGACCTCCGTTTACCGAAGCGCTTATTACATTCTAGGGAACGAACAAGACGCGCTGGATGCATCCCAGGAAGTCCTCATTCGAATTTATCGAAAGTTGGACACCTATCAGGAAAAAGCAAAGTTCTCAACCTGGGTACAACGCATTGTCAGCAACGTCTGTATGGATAAATTTCGCGCGAAGAAGGAAACGGTCTCAATTGACGAGCACGAGTTGATCATTCCTGATCGTAACAACGTAGAAGAAGAAATCCTTCTCACCGGGCTGTCGAATGACATCCAGGAAGCCATCGGAAGATTGCCAAAGCAATACCGGATGGTTGTAGTACTCCGCTATCTAGAAGATTTGTCCTATCAAGAAATAGCGGAGGCACTAGATTTGCCGCTTAACACGGTAAAGTCGTATTTATTTCGGGCTAGGCAACAGTTACAGGAGCTGTTATACGACTACCAGAAAGGGGGGATCGGTTGATGACCAACGAAGAGATTTTTGAACTCATGCAGCGGGATCTGGATGGAGATCTTTCGGAGTCAGAGCAGCAACTGCTCTATCGGATGATCGAGAAAGATGCTGAACTGCACCTTATGTACAACCGTTTGAAAGATGTGTCACAACAATTAGAACATCTGCCCCCTGTCGTACCTCCGTTCAGCATCGTAGATTCTATCCTGCCCAAGCTGGAGTCAGCCGCTGCAAAGCCTGCTGCGGTGAAATCTACGGTGAACGAGGAAATCCTGCCCACTCTGGAAGTTAAGCGCGAGTCGTCTTCGCTGCCGGAATCAAAAAAGTGGAAGCGGATGAAAGTGTGGATGGCTAGTCTTGGTAGTACGGCCGTCGCTGCAAGCCTATTGATTGGCATGCTGTTCTCGGGCGGTGATGGTAAGAAGCAAGAAGTCGATTCGTTCCAGAACGGAACGGACATGACGCCAGCGGCCGTGGAACAACCTAAAACGTCTGGGCCAGATACTCCCACTCCTCCAAGCAATAATCCAATATCATCGAATTCAAAAGAGGAAGAGGACAAGGCTAAAAAGTCTACTGGATCGGCTACTCAGACGAAGAGTAAAAAGCCACCGGCAAAGAACGTTCAAAAGAAAACGACGCCACCGAAGAAAACGAATCCGACACAGCCACCAAAGAAAGCTGTACCTCCAACGCCAGTAATGACAGATGATCAACCATCGGGCTGGCCGATCGGACTGGAGGAGAATCCGGACAGAGAAGACAAAGAACCTGCTAATGACGATAAGGACGACGGCGGGGACAAGCAAGAGGAGAAAGACAAGGGAAAAAATAAAGAGAAGAAAAAAAATAAAGATAATGACTAACTTTTTTCCGCGTATGGACCGGCACCGCTTGCGGGGATTTTGCGTATAGTACATTATCAAGCACCCCCTGCTTACCGTTTGGGGAGGAGGAATCCCGGGGCTTTTCCCTAAACGTTTACATAGAGGTGCCAACGGATAAAAAACCGCTACCGATTCACTGGTGGCGGTTTTTTTTCGCTTTGCTCTGATCAACATGTGCTATAATAACGCAGGTAAGAAGAAGGAAAGGGGAGAAAACGTATGCCACTCCTATCGGCTATTCGCGAAATACGGCAAAAACAATTCTCGCCGATCTATGTCTTATACGGTCCAGAGTCTTTTCTGGCCGAAGATTTTTTGGCGTTGGCTCGTAAAGAAATGATTGATCCAGAATTTATGGATTTGAATATGAGCGTGTATGATTGTACCGAAACAGGATTGAGTGAAATTCTGCAGGATGCGGAAACCTTGCCGTTTATGGGCGAGCATCGATTGGTGATTGCCAGACAAGCCTACTTTTTAACAGGAAGTAAGCCTTCAACTAAGGTAGAAAGCGACCCGGATGCTCTGCTCGATTATTTGCAAAATCCGCCTCCCTACACCACGCTTATTCTACATACAGAAGCTGACAAGCTCGATGAACGAAAAAAGCTGGTCAAAACGCTGCAGCAAAAGGCGAAAGTGATCCCTTTTCCGTTGCTAAAAGACGGAGATTTGTACGGTTGGGTTGAGCGGCAAGCGGGTAAATATGAGGCGAAAATCGATCGTCAGCAAGCCATGAAGCTTGTGGAGCGAGTGGGAGCAGAGCTGCGCCTACTGAACAAGGAAATCGAAAAGATGGCCCTGTTTGTCGGGGTGGGTGAAAGCATCACGGACGAGGTCATCGAGTTGCTCGGAGCACGTACGCTGGAGCAGGATGTATTCGCGCTGATTGAACAGGTCGCTACGGGGAGATTGGACAAGGCACTCAGGATGATGTACGACTGCATGAAAACAGGAGAGGAGCCGATCAAGCTGCTGGCTCTCTTGGCGAGGCAGTTCCGCATGCTGTTGCATGTGAAGCAATTGGCTCCGCGTGGTTATTCGCAGCAACAGATGGCAGGCACGATAAAAATGCATCCTTACGCGGTGAAAAAAGCAATGGAGCAAGCGCGTCATTTTTCTGAGGAGTCGTTGAAAAAACTGCTGGGCATTCTGGCGGAAGAAGATTTTCGGATGAAGTCAGGGCAAGTGGACAAGCGTCTCGCCCTCGAATTATTCATTGCACGTGCACATGACGAACGAACAAAACGGTCGTGACGATTTTTACAGTAAAAAACCCCTAGAACAAGATGTTCACGGGGTTTTTTGGCGCTTGGTCTCTTACGCTACAGGAGCGCTCAGAACGTTAAGCTTTTTCATCAAACGAGACTTTTGACGGTTTGCTGCGTTTTTATGAATGAGACCTTTCGAAGCGGCCTTGTCCAGCTTTTTCACAGCCACCAGAAGAGTAGATTTCGCCAATGCTACATCGGAAGCAGCGACAGCTTTCTCATAGTTCTTGATAGAAGTACGCAGATCAGACTTTTGAGAAGCACGGTGTGCGCGACGCTTTTCGATTGTTTTGGTGCGTTTAATCGCGGATTTAATGTTTGGCATGTGTGTCACCTCCTTAATACGACCATAGACATACAGTCATACAACAAAGTAATTCTAGCATGGGGCGAACCCATTTGCAAGAAAGGATTCGGAATAAAAATGAAGGATTCAAGCAAGCTAGTAGCAGGAACAAAATGGTCAGTACTTTTTTCACTTCGGATCAAAGGAGCTGATGAACATGGCACATAACATTGATTTATCTGGTTATTCCATTCGTACGGATCTGGCCTTAGAGGCCCACGAGCTTGCCCAGCAGCAGAATGAGAGCGGCATTGAGGGCGTTTGGCTGCAAGCTGACGACAGCGAGCCCAATGTGAAAGTAACGAGATTACATGTGGAAACAGAGGAAGCGGGGAAGGAAATCGGCAAGCTCCCGGGGCATTACCTTACGATTGAAGTGCCCAAGCTGCGGGATAATGATACATCGATTGAGGAGCAGGTGGCCAAGCGATTCTCTGTCGAATTTGCGATGTTTCTCAAACAGCTGGGAATCACTGAGGACAAAAAGGCTCTCGTAGTTGGTCTCGGCAACTGGAATGTGACCCCAGATGCGCTGGGACCGATGGTTGTGGAAAATTTGTTGATTACACGCCATCTGTACACACTGGCGCCTGAAACTGTCGGAGAAGGGTATCGGGAAGTTAGTGGGTTATCACCGGGTGTCCTTGGGATTACGGGGATAGAAACGAGTGAGATCATTTTTGGTGTCGTGGAAAAAAGCAAACCCGATTTTGTCATTTGTATCGATGCCCTTGCGTCCCGCGCTTTGCACAGGGTCAACACAACGATTCAAATATCGGATACTGGGATTCACCCTGGATCAGGGGTCGGAAACAAGCGCAAAGCGATTGATCAGGCGACACTTGGTGTACCTGTGATTGCGATAGGAGTCCCTACGGTCGTTTTTGCCTCCACGATTGTAAATGATGCGATTACGTATTTGCTGGGGCATTTTGGACAATCGATGGTGGAGAGCAAGCGGGCGTTTAACAAACTGGCATTGAGTACGCTGCCGGAGCGTAAGGAACCGTACACGGAAGAGGATTTGCCTGACTTGGAATCCCGCAAGACATTTATGGGATTGGTAGGTTCCCTGCCGGAAGAAGAGAAACGGCAACTGATTCATGAGGTCCTTCGACCGCTGGGACAGGATCTGGTTGTCACTCCAAAAGAAATTGATGATTTTATTGAAGGTGTGGCGAATGTGATCGCAACAGGTCTGAATCGCGCCTTGCACAGTGCCGTAAATGAAGAAAATAGCGGCTCATATACCCACTAAGTCGTGAAAAGCTAGAGTGAGAGAGAAAAGCTAGAAAAGGGTTCTATCGTCTCTATGAGCCTCATAAGCTAAAGCATAGACAAGCGCGAGGGGAAGTTCTCCCGACGTGCAACCATGCAACTGCTAGAGGAGTGAGACAGATGGCGACCCTCATTCAACGCCAATTCGTTGTTCTTTCCTTTATAACTGCCTTCCTGTTTGTCATGACAGGAGTGCTTTCGCTCGGCGGGAACCGAATCGCAATTTCTTCCTCCGCCATTCAACAGGCCGCTTCTCATATTTCCAGTCTGGCGATTTTGGGGTGGATGGGGCAGGAAATTCCGGTTTTGTCCGAAACGGTGCAAGCACAGGCTGATGATCGCACGAATAGCGTAACGGGTTTTCTCTTTCGATTGGCAACCAATATACAGCCGGGAGACTTGCGCAGCTTGCTAGGCAGGGAGCTCCCAGGGATGGTGACGACAGAGGATGCCAGGTTTGTCGTACAGGGAAAAGGAGCTTCTCTCGCAGATTTTTATTTGGAGTATCCCGCCCATCCGAGACAGGTAGCGGATCAATCGCAAGTAGTTCCGATCGTAGAGCCAAAGCCGGAGGATACCACGAAGTCAGGCGAAACAAAGCCAGCTCCTGTGCCCAATTCAGTTACGAATGGCAAAAAAATCGTTTACGTCTACAATTCGCACAATCGGGAATCGTGGTTTAGTGAGACGAAGCCAGTAGGAACCTCCGTCGATCATCCTACGAGAAATATATCGTTAATCAGCAAGTATTTATCAGAAGCGTTGAATGACAGAGGAATTGGTTCAGACGTGAGCACCGACGACATCTATCAGGAGCTGTTGAACAAAAAAATGCATTACTCCTTCTCCTACGCGGAATCTTTGCAAGTGGTCAAAGCCGCAACGGAGAAAAACAAGGAACTGTACTACTTCTTCGATCTACATCGAGACACAGCGCCAAGAGATCGTACGACGGTCACGATCAAAGGAAAAACGTATGGAAGAGTATTGTTCGTCATCGGAAAAAGAAACAAAAGCTACGAAAAAAATGAGGCATTTGCAACAGAGCTTCATGAGTTGATGGAAAAAATGTACCCAGAGCTTTCACGTGGCGTGATGGAAAAAGGCGCAAAAACGGATCATGGCGAGTATAATCAGTCCCTCTCCCCGGGAAGCCTGTTAATAGAAATAGGTGGTACGGAAAACAGCGTGCAGGAAAGCAAGAATACGGCAGAAGCATTGGCTGATGTTTTCGCAGCCTATTATCAGCAAGCTGAAAAAGTAGGCAAAACAGTTTCTGACGAGCCTGCAAAGAGGTGACGGGCATGAACGTGACGATGAAGCTGACTGGACTGTTAATCATCTTGCTGGTCGGGGTAGTTTTGGGATTGCAAACGGCTGAGCGTGGAATATCCAAAGTGAGTGGAGTGCCTGAGGGGCAGGCGCAAACCTTTTCCATCAAAAAAGTGGACCAAGGGCAAGTAGAGATCGCGGTAATGGGCAAGCAGGTTCAGACAGCCAACCCGAAGGAAATGGTCAACTACGTCAGTCGGATTGGGTTGACTTTGGGGGGAAGCATTAAAAGTGGGGCGCAGAGTTTTGTCGATTGGGTTGGGAGTTTTTTTGAACCGTGAAAATGGTTTATGCGCAAAAAGAAGGGGTGCAGAAAGCCCCAGTGACAAAAGACCCGTACAAGCGGGTCTTTTGCATGCGACCACAGATGTTTCACTCAATCTGCTTAAACAGTGCAAGTGAGGCTACATCAACAATGAAAGGGCTATCATAAATTTCTTTTACATAATTTTTAAACGGGAGTCAAATATTCTTTTTAATCAGTAAAGAGGTAATAGTTTGAATTTATTGTGTTGCGAAAAAATTGAATAAATGTCATAATGTCTACGTAAAGGTCTATTTTGGAAGTATATATCGGTGAGAGAGGTGAGCCACGTGTCACATCCTGTCCTACAAATTGAAAACCTGCAAACGCACTTTTTCACGGACCGCGGCCAAATCCCTGCCGTTGATGGCGTGACGATCACGGTACAAAAAGGAGAAGTAGTCGGTATCGTAGGCGAATCCGGCTGCGGAAAGAGCGTTACCTCCCTTTCCGTTATGAAGCTAGTACCCAATCCCCCAGGGAGAATCGTGGGAGGTTCGATTAAATTCAAGGGGGAGGACCTCGTATCTGTCGATGAAAAGCGAATGAGAGACATCCGCGGGAATGAAATTGCGATGATCTTTCAGGAGCCGATGACGTCGTTAAATCCGGTGTTTACGATTGGAGACCAGATAGGAGAATCAGTCCGATTACATACGAAGGCGAGCAAAAAGGACGCAAGAGCACGTGCCATTGAGATGTTGAAAAAAGTCGGAATTCCTCGAGCGGAAGCCATCGTCGATGAATACCCGCACCAGCTTTCCGGGGGCATGAGGCAGCGTGTCATGATTGCGATGGCAATGGCTTGCAATCCAGCGCTTTTGATTGCAGACGAGCCTACTACCGCGCTCGACGTGACGATTCAAGCGCAGATTTTGGACCTGATGCGTCAACTCAACCGGGAAGCAGACACAGCCATTCTCCTCATTACCCACGACCTTGGGGTTGTTGCGGAAATGTGTCATCGCGTCGTGGTGATGTACGCAGGCAACGTGATTGAACAAGGCGATGTTCGTACGATCTTAAAAAATCCGAAGCATCCTTATACGATCGGCTTGTTGAATTCGTTGCCGAAGCTGGAAGAATCACAGGAGCGTCTCTATTCAATTCCAGGCAACGTCCCGATTCCGGGTTCGCTTACTGTCGGATGCCGTTTTGCACCTAGATGCGATAAAGTATCAGACCGATGCCGCAGTGAGATGCCAGAATTAAAAGTGGTAGGGGACAATCACCTTTCCCGCTGCTGGCTGACCGAATAACCCGAGAGGAGCATGCAGGTGGCTGAAGATCTTCTGATCGTAAAAAATTTGAAAAAATACTACCCAATCACAGGCGGTGTTCTTGGAGGGGAAGTAGGTGTAGTAAAGGCGGTAGATGATGTATCGTTTACCGTTAAGAGTGGAGAAACTTTGGGGCTGGTAGGTGAGAGCGGCTGTGGAAAGTCCACGACGGGACGTTCCTTGCTACGGCTGATTGAACCAACTTCCGGTGAAATCAACTTTGACGGGACAGATGTCATGTCGCTTTCCACAGATGCGATGAGAAAGATGCGACGTGACATGCAAATTGTCTTTCAGGACCCGTTTGCTTCACTTAACCCTAGACATAATATTGAGAAAATTTTGGAAGAGCCCTTGATTGTACATGGTTTGGGTTCTTCGGCAGAGCGAAAAAAGCGCGTGCAGGAAATGTTGGAGATCGTTGGACTGAGCAGCTATCACGCGAGCCGCTATCCGCATCAATTCAGCGGAGGACAAAGACAGCGGATCGGCATTGCGAGAGCGCTGATGCTCAAGCCCAAATTGATCGTTGCGGATGAGCCTGTGTCTGCACTGGACGTGTCCATTCAGTCGCAGGTGCTCAATCTCATGCAGGATTTGCAACGCGAATTCGGCCTTACATACTTGTTCATTGCCCACGATTTGAGTGTAGTGCGTCATATCAGTGATCGGGTAGGCGTGATGTACCTGGGCAGAATTGTCGAGCTGACGACGAGTAGCCAATTGTATTCCAATCCGCTCCATCCGTATACGAAAGCACTACTGTCGGCGGTACCTTCGCCAGACCCTGATGCGGTACGAGAAAGAGTTATCCTCCAGGGAGATGTGCCGAGCCCTGCCAAACCTCCAAGTGGCTGTACATTCCATACGAGGTGTCCCCATGTAACAGAGGAGTGCCGTACTGTGCGACCAGAATTTGCGGACACAGGCGACAGTCACTTTGTTGCTTGTCACTTATACAAGTCCTAATCGACAAAAGGGAGTCTTGTAAAGGGGGGATGCAAAGCAGGAGGTATTGTATCGACCGACCATCTACCAAAAAGGAACATGCGAACATTATTAGAAAAAGGGGGATGTTTTCATGAAGAAGAGGGTTCTCTCCGCAACCATGACCAGCCTAGTAGCGCTGGCCATGCTGATTGCTGGATGCTCTAGCACTACGACACAAGCGCCGGCAGAACAACCAAAGACAGAAACTCCGGCACCTGCAACTGAGCCTGCAAAAACTGGACCGAAGCAATTAATCGTCGGTCGCGGTGCAGACACAAAAGGGCTTGACCCAATCACGCAAACAGATGGTGAGACATTTAAGGTAACAGAGAACGTTATGGATACATTGATTGGCTTCGCGGATGGTTCAACAGAGCTTGCTCCATCGTTGGCTGATAAATGGGAAGTATCTCCTGATGGTCTCGTTTATACGCTGACACTGAAATCAGGTGTGAAATTCCACGATGGAACGGATTTCAATGCAGAGGCGGTCAAATACAACTTTGAGCGCTGGAGCGACAAGAGCCATCCACAGCATTCACCAGAGGGCTTCGAGTATTACATCAGCCAATTCGGTGGATACAAAGGTGACGCGAACCACATTATCAAATCTGTGGAAGCAGTCGATCCTACCACTGTAAAATTCACCTTGACTCGTCCATTGGCTCCATTCCTTGCTAACCTTGCGATGTCTCCTTTCGCGATTGGTTCTCCTGAAGCATTGAAAAAGGATGTTAAGAAATTCAATGAGCACCCAATCGGTACAGGGCCTTTCAAATTCGTAGAGTGGAAGCGCAACGACACGATCACGCTCGAGAAAAACCCTGATTACTGGAACCAAGGATATCCGAAGCTGGATAAATTGGTATTTAAGGTCATTCCGGAAAATACGGCACGTCTGACTGCTTTGGCATCTGGTGAGATCGACATGATGGATGGTCTGAACACAGATGATATCCCAGCAGTCAAAGACAACAAAGACCTGCAACTCTTCCTGCGTCCTACTAATAACATTGGGTACATTGGCTTTAACGTAGAGAAGAAGCCACTCGACAATCCAAAAGTTCGTGAAGCCATTGCTTATGCAATTAACAAACCTGAAATCGTAACAGCCTTCTTCGATGGGGTTGGAGAACCAGCAGTCAACCCAATGCCAAAAACCATGTGGGGACATAACAACGATATTAAAGATCGTGAGTTCAACCTCGATAAAGCGAAACAATTGCTGGCGGAAGCAGGACATCCAAACGGTTTCAAAATCAAGTTCTGGGCAATGCCAGTTCCACGTCCGTACATGCCAGAAGGTGTGAAGATTGCAGAAGCAATCCAGCAAGACCTGAAGAAAATCGGGATTGATGCTGAGATCGTGACGATGGAATGGGCAACGTACTTGGAAAAGACTCGTTTGGGTGAACAAGAAATGTTCATGCTTGGTTGGACAGGTGACAATGGTGACCCTGACAACTTCTTGGCTGTTTTGCTCGACAAAAACAGCATTGGCAGCAACAACTATACACGCTGGGCAAACGACGAAGCTTCTCAATTGATGATGAAAGCTCAGTCCACTCCAGTGCAAGCAGAGCGTGAAAAAATGTACAAACAAGTACAAGAGATCATTTTCAAAGACGTGCCAATGGTTCCGCTGGCACACTCTACACCAGCATTGGCAGGAAAAGCGAATATCGTAGATTACAACCCGCATCCAAAAGGGACTGAAAGTTTGGAAAAGGTAGATTTCAAGTAAGCTGATTCATAGTAAAAGGGTAAGAGGAGTGCATACCTCTTCTTACCCTCCTTTCATTATCTAGCGATTATTTTATGCAGGAAGGCGAGGAGATGGCATTGCTAGCTTACAGCATTCGAAGAATTTTAATGCTCATTCCTGTCTTAGTGGGCATGTCAATCATCGTTTTTTCCATTATTCGTGCCATCCCTGGTGATCCGGCTTTGACGATTTTGGGAGAAAAGGCAACACCACAAGCGATTGCAGACATACGAGAAGCATTGGGATTGAATAATCCGTGGTACATACAGTATTTCGATTATATGAAAAATATTTTGAGCGGAAATCTTGGGGAATCATTGCAAACGAATGCGCCGATTTCAGATGAAATCATGCCTTATTTGGCGGCGACGACTGAACTTACAATTGTGAGCATGCTGATTGCGGTGTTTATCGGTGTAAATGCAGGGATTCTTTCTGCGTGGAAGCAAAACTCCTGGTTTGACTACAGTGCGATGTTGATCGCCTTGGTTGGTGTATCCATGCCAATTTTTTGGCTAGGTTTGATGGAGCAGTGGGTGTTTGCCCAAGAACTGAAATGGCTGCCATCAGTTGGTCGCGACAATTCGCGTAATCCCGTAGAGGCCATTACGCACTTTTATATACTGGATACGATGATCGCTGGTCAGTGGGATCAGCTATGGGAAGTCATCAAGCATTTGATCCTGCCAGGAATCGCGTTAGGTACGATTCCAATGGCGATTATTGCGCGCATCACTCGTTCGAGCATGCTGGAAGTCATGCGTGCCGACTATGTCAGAACCGCTCGTGCAAAAGGTCTGACACAGTTTTGGGTCGTGTACAAGCATGCGCTGAAAAATGCGATGATCCCTGTCTTGACGGTAATTGGTTTGCAAACCGGATTGCTGTTGGGTGGAGCCGTTTTGACAGAGACGATCTTCGGATGGCCAGGTGTCGGTCGTTATATTGTGACCGCCATTGGAAACCGTGACTATCCGGTTATCCAATCCGGTATCCTTGTGATCGCGACGATTTTCGTCCTGATCAACCTCTTGGTCGACCTTCTGTACGCCTATATCGATCCACGCATCAAATATCGCTAAGGAGGGACGAAGAGAGATGGCACAACCACAATTACAACCACAAGCACAGGTAGTACCTTTAAAAGTGAAGCAAGAAGAAGTAGTCTCTCCTTGGAAGGATGCATGGAGGACGCTACGAAAAAACAAGCTGGCGCTGGTGGGCTTCGGGATTATTTTGTTTTTCATTGTTGTGGCGGTTTTAGCTCCATGGATCGCTCCGTATCCGTACGACGAAGGCCAGCTCGTAATGAAAAACAAGCCACCTTCCGAAGAGCATTGGTTTGGAACAGATTACAATGGGCGCGATGTGTTTAGTCGCGTTATTTATGGGGCACAAATCTCCTTGTGGGTAGGGACGTTCTCCGTCATTGGCTCCGTTCTCGCAGGGACCTTGCTCGGTCTTTTGGCAGGATATTATGGCAGATGGATCGATACGATCATTTCGCGTCTCTTTGATATTATGCTTGCCTTTCCGAGTATTCTTTTGGCGATTGCCGTTGTTGCCATCTTGGGGCCTTCTTTGCAAAACGCCTTGATTGCGATTGCGATTATTAACATTCCGACATTTGGTCGCTTGGTACGTGCCCGCGTATTGAGCTTGAAGGAAGAAGAATTCGTCATGGCCGCACGGGCAATCGGGATGAAAAATTCCCGGATTATCATGCAGCATATTTTGCCGAACAGCCTTGCACCAATCATTGTGACTGGGACGATGGGGATCGCCACAGCGATTATCGAAGCAGCTGCACTTGGCTTTCTCGGACTGGGAGCACAAGCGCCAGAACCGGAATGGGGAAAAATGCTTGCTGATTCACGTCAGTACATTCAGAAAGCACCATGGACTGTTATTTTTCCGGGGCTCTCTATCATGCTGACAGTTCTCGGCTTTAACTTAATCGGGGACGGCTTGCGCGATGCACTAGACCCGCGGATGAAGAGCTAGTCCAATCGCAAAAAGACAGAAGGGGGTGGAGGTGCCCGGCCTTCTGTCTTTTCTTGTTTTACCCTTCTTCTATGAAGGTGCGGCACAACTGATTGAAAGCAGGAGCAGCTTTTGTGATGACCTGATGCTTCACGTTAGGAATCATCTCGAGTTTTGCTTTTGGTAATTTCATGGTAAGCATCTGCGCATAATGGTGCATCCGTTGATCTTGTTCGCCATAGGCAAGTAAAATCGGGAGCTGGATGTTGCCCAGACGCTCCGTACATCGATAATGATGTCCGGCAGCGTAAAGGTATTTCAGGTTAGTGGGATCAGTTTTGGAGGCGTGAGCCGTCCATTTTTCACGCATTTCTGGGTCATTGACATGTGAGGAAGCAATCGAACGGGCAAGAAGAGGAACTCCGTGAAGCATCGACAACGCCTGCCCCATCCAAAACCGTCCATGTAAATACAGGTCATTCACTTCGGAAAAACCGCTCACGAGTATACCGCCTTGTGCATGATCAGGAAATCGAAGACAATATTCAAGGGCGATAGAAGCACCTTGGGAGTACCCCAAAATAAAGGGACGTTCAATGCCGAGCGACGGGATCAGCTTATGGAGCTGTTCTGCCAGCTCACCAATGGAAAAGGGCTTCTCCATCGGTGAACTGTCGCCGTGTCCGGGCAAATCAGGGACAATGAGCTGATATGTATCTGCGAGTGTTTGCTGATAAACAAAATTGAGAGAGCCGATACATGGCGCATGGATACACAATAACGGCTTGCCTTTTCCCGATATGTGAAAAGCAAACTGCTTGCCATCCTGATGAACGAGTATTTGTTCCATTTTCGTTTTCACCCCACCCTTAGGTTGTCCGATACGATGTAGATTTTTCAATTGAAGTCTTCTTTTTTTGATGGGGAAGTGGTATTCTCGCAATAGAATAATTGGTGAAAGCAGGGTGAAGAAGTTGTTTCAAGAGCGCATTTCGAAGCTCCACACGTTTTTGACAGAGCAAGAGCTGAACGCGGTGTTGATTACCTCTCCCAAGCACGTCTACTATTTGACCGGATTTTTTACAGACCCGCATGAACGTTTTATGGGTCTCGTTATTCCTGCTGAGGGCAAACCTTCTTTAATTGTACCTGCTCTTGATCGTGAGGCAGCGGCAGAGGCTTCGTTCGTTCAAGATATCCATACACATACGGATATCCAAAACCCGTATGAAATCCTCAAGCAAGTATTGCCAGCGAACTTGACGAAGCTCGGTATTGAGAAAAGTCATATGACTGTCGAGCGCTATGAAGCACTTGGACAAGTTGTTCTGGCGTCGAGCTATGTGGACGTGGAAGAGCCACTTCGTGAAATGCGTTTGATCAAATCCGCGGATGAAGTGGATCGTCTGAAGCATGCTGTTCAGTTGGTCGAAGATTCCTTGCGGGAGACCCTGAAAAAAGTCAAGACAGGTATGACCGAGACGGAAATCGTAGCTGAGCTGGAATTCCAGATGAAGCGCTTGGGTGCGGAAGGTCCATCCTTTACATCCATGGTATTGGCAGGGGAGAAGTCGGCACTGCCACACGGGAAACCAGGAACGCGCCAGGTCCAAGAAGGCGACTTGCTTTTGTTTGATATCGGGGTAGCAGCGAACGGATATGTATCCGATATTACTCGTACCTTTGCTGTAGGAGAGATCAGTGCCCAGCTACAAGAAATTTACGAGACGGTATTGGCTGCCAACGAAGCGGCAATTGCTGAGATTCGTCCGGGTGTGACCTTTGCGCATTTGGATAAAACTGCTCGCGATGTCATCACTGCAAAAGGCTACGGAGAATACTTCATGCACCGTCTGGGGCATGGACTTGGGATGGATGTACATGAATATCCATCTGTTCACAGCCAGAACCAAGAAGTGCTTCGTCCAGGGATGGTCTTTACGATCGAGCCAGGCATCTATCTGCCAGGTGTAGGCGGAGTGCGGATTGAAGACGATGTATTGGTTACGGAAACGGGCGTTGAAATTCTCACGCAGTTCCCGAAAAAACTGACTTCTATCAACTAATGAATAAATCGTAAAAATTGAATACGTATCGAATGGTGCTGGATGGCATATGCCGTCAGCTTAAAAGGGAAGTCCGGTGAGAAGCCGGCGCGGTCCCGCCACTGTAACGAGGAGCGCCTAGCGTGTAGCCACTGTTTTTTGCGAGACGAAAAATGGGAAGGTAGCTGGGTGTGTTGATCCGTAAGCCAGGAGACCTGCCATGCGATCATTTACAATCGACCCACGAGGATGGGGCAGATGTGGAAGCAGTCTATGAAAGGGCACTTTGTGCCTGCTTATAGCTACATCTACGTTTGTCATGCACCTCCCGATTGAAATGGGGGGTGCTTTTTTTGTAGAGGATTTCGTTCAACCCATCATATACATACAGAAAAGGGGATTTCAGGTGTTTAAGGCAAACAAATCACATACAGTAATGAAAGGACTAGCTTTCGGTATCATGACAGCTGCCATGCTTTTGGTTTCGGCATGCGGCTCCACTACGACAACACAAGCTCCAGCCAAAATAGAACAAACAGCTGCTCCAGCAGCAGAAGGCAAGCCAGTAACACTCACCAATAATGGTATCGAAATGACCTATCCAACAGCACCTGAGCGTGCCGTGACATTGAACCAACACGTCACCGAAATTATGCTGACATTGGGCCTTGCTGATAAAATGGTCGGAACCGCTTACCTAGACGATGAAATCCTTCCAGAGTTAAAAGCAGATTACGACAAGATTCCGGTACTGTCTGATAAGTATCCAACCAAAGAAGTGTTGATGGCAGCGAACCCAGACTTCGTGTACGCCGGATGGAAAAGTGGATTCGGAGAAAAAGGTGTAGGATCGATGCAGGATTTGGAAAAGCTCGGCATCAAATCTTACCTGCAAGCGTCATCTAGCATTCCTGGACCGACAATCGACGATGTGTTTGCAGACATTACGAATATTGGACGCATTTTCCGTGTGGAAGACAAAGCCAATGATTTGATCAACAAAATGAAGAGTGAAATGGACCAAACGCTTAGTAAAATTGGCAAGGTGGACGAGCCACTTAAGGTGTTCGTGTACGACAACGGGGAAGATAAACCATTCACAGCAGCCAACAACTACATGACGTCCTTAATCAAGACTGCTGGCGGTAAGAACATTTTTGATGACATTCAAAAGGGTTGGGCAGAGGTTAGTTGGGAACAAGTAGTGAGTCGCAATCCAGACGTAATTATTATCGTAGACTACGGTGATAGAACCGTTGAGCAAAAACGTAATTTTCTTTTGTCCAAAAAAGAACTGGCGGATATCCCGGCGATTAAAAATCAACAACTAATGGTATTGCCATTGTCTGCGGCTTCTGAAGGCGTTCGAGCACCGATTGCGCTGAAAATTTTGGCGGAAGGACTCTACCCGGATAAATTCAAATAAAGTACGCCCCTTTTAAGGGAGGGAATAGCACTGCAACAGATCAAGTTACCTTATATCATCATTACTCTACTGGTCGGACTCTTCCTCTCCATTACGTTCGCAGTTACCTTGGGATCAGTGGAGATTAAGCCGACAACGGTATGGAAAATCGCCTTATCAAAAATTCCGATGTTGACCCAGTGGATTGAGGTGGATTGGTCCAAAGGGGAGCAAACGATTATTTGGGATATTCGCTTTCCGCGTGTACTTTTGGGGGCGATCGTCGGCGCAGGTCTGTCTGTCGTGGGAGTAGCGATCCAGTCGTTGGTTCGCAACTCCCTGGCTGACCCGTATGTGTTAGGAGTATCTTCAGGTGCTTCGGTTGGAGCTACCTCGGTGATTATATTCGGAGCATTCAGCATGTACGGGCAGTATGCGCTATCTTTTGGCGCTTTTACAGGCTCCCTTGTGTCAATCATTCTTATTTTTACGCTATCCCGTATTGGAGGACAAAACTCGACGGTACGCCTGCTTATGGCTGGAATTGCGATATCTGCGATCTTGTCGGCCATTACCAGTCTCCTTGTTTTTTCAGCGCCGAATGAGCATGGAATTGGGACGGTCCTGTTTTGGTTAAGTGGTAGTTTGGCAGGCGGGAAATGGGAGTACCTGACGATCCCTACATTGATTGTCGTCATCTGTCTCATCATTTTAATGGCCCAATACCGCTCGCTCAATGCGATGCTGATGGGCGAGGAGTCAGCTGGGACATTGGGGGTTAATACGGTACAATTCCGCAAGCTTCTCCTGGTGATCACTGCACTGCTCACGGGGGTGATCGTGTCCATTGCGGGATCAATCGGTTTTGTTGGATTAATGATGCCCCACATCGTCCGTGTGATGGTCGGATCAGATCACAGACGTGTCCTGCCTGTCAGCGCTTTGTTTGGCGCGATATTTCTCATCTGGGTTGATGTAGTCGCCAGGCTCGCATTTGCACCGGAAGAGCTGCCGATTGGTATTTTGACAGCGCTGTGTGGAGGTCCATTCTTTATCTGGTTGATGTTGCGGAGTTCTTATTCCTTTGGAGGTAGCGGACGATGAATTTGTTGGTCGAGAATATATCGGTCGAACTGGAGAAAAAGGGAATCCTTCGAAACGTCAGTCTGGAGGTACGCTCCGGAGAGTTTGTGGGGCTGATCGGGCCGAATGGCAGCGGGAAGTCCACGTTGCTAAAAAGCATTTATCGCGTATTGAAGCCACGTTTGGGATGGATCTCACTTGATGGCGATGACGTGTATAAGTTAACCTCACGTCAAAACGCTCAGCGCATGGCGGCAGTACGGCAGGAGACCTCTGTTGAATTCGATTTTTCGGTAACCGAAATCGTGAATATGGGACGTGCTCCGCATAAACGGCTGTTTCAGTCCGATAACGCAGAAGACGTTCGAATTTGTGAAGAAGCACTTCAGCGGGTAGGGATGCATACATACGCTGATCGCAGTTTTTTCAGTTTATCGGGTGGGGAGAAACAGCGAGTACTGATTGCCAGAGCTTTGGTGCAGCAAGCCCAGTTTCTTGTCCTTGATGAACCGACGAATCATTTGGATGTTCGATACCAGTTGCAGGTGATGGATCTGGTCAAAAATCTTGGGATTACGGTCTTGTCCTCGTTGCATGATCTCAATATCGCAGCGATGTACTGTGATCGGCTGTACGTGATCTGTGAGGGGGAAATCGTTACATCGGGGACGCCAGAGGAAGTCTTGACACCCAATCTGATACGGGATGTTTTCGGAGTAGAGACAGAAGTGACGACGCATCCCATTACAGGCAAAAAACATGTGTATTTCTACTCGGAAGCGATCCGTGTGAAGCCATCTATCCAGAAGGTAATGAGTGGGGTCAACTGATAGGGTCGAGTTGAGTATCTTTGATTTTCATAAGAGGGGATGCCTAGTCGGCGTCCTTTTTTGTTAAGCGGACGGCATAAGGTTTTCAAATAATTTTTTATCATACAAAAAATTGTTGAAGATGAATTTGCAGAATAGTATGTTTAAAGAAAGGTATGCAATTGATGATGAGGTGATGGCCTTATGTCCAAAGTGGAACAACGATTAAAAGAGTTAGGGTATGAGTTGCCGCCAGTTCCTCCAACCATGGCGAATTATGTGTCATGTGTACAGACTGGCAATGTCATTTATACATCTGGTGCGGGGTGCTACGTAAATGGGAGCCCGATGTATCTGGGTAGGCTGGGAGCGGATGTGACGATCGAGCAGGGCTATGAGGCTGCAAAGGTCACGGTTCTTAATCTGCTAGCAATTTTGAAAAGCGAGATTGGTGATTTGGATCGAATCACACGGATTGTCAAGCTGTTCGCACTCGTCAGCAGCGCCCCTGATTTCTACGAGCAGCCGCGAGTGATTAATGGGGCTTCTGATTTTCTCATCGAAATTTTTGGTGAAGTGGGCAAGCATGCGAGAGCAGCAGCTGGGACATCTGTTCTTCCGTTTAACAACCCAATCGAAATTGAGATGATTGTGGAAGTGAACGAGGGGTAATATGAAAAACGTACATCCGATATTAGCAAGCTACATTCCGGTAGTAGAGGGACTGGCACGTACATTTGGCGAGCATTGTGAAGTGGTGTTACATGATCTGACAGGCGATATTTCCTCATCGATCATTGCTATTTCCAACGGCCATGTCAGTGGCAGGAAGATCGGTTCACCGGTAACGAATCTGGCACTGCAAGCTTTATGTACGGCGAAGGTCAGTGAAGAAGCTTTTGACCTCAACTACCGCAACGATACCATCAAAGGTAAACAGATCAAATCGAGCTCCATTTACATCAAGGATGAACAAGGAGAAGTCATTGGCAGTCTGTGCATCAATCTTGATATTACTCATCTCGCAATGGCGCAATCATTCATCGAATCGATGATGGTGATCCAAGACAAGCGTGAGGCAGAAAAAGCGGAAGAGAGCTTCGCTCCGACTGTCGGGACTTTAATGGAGCAAATGATAGAGGACTGCCTGAAACGGACAGGCAAACCAATCGCCCTGATGCAAAAAGAAGAGAAAATTCAATTTATCCACCAGCTGGATGAAATGGGTCTCTTTTTGATCAAAGGAGCCGTGCAATACGTCGCGGATTTGTTGGATATATCCAAATTCACGGTTTACAACTATCTCGATAAGAAAAATCCATAGAACAAGATGGGAGATGACCCGTATGACGGAAGTAACGAGAGAACAGGCGCGCAAATTTCATGACGGTGCTCACGTTCTAGATGGGCATTTTGATCTGCTGATGGATGTGGAGATTCAGCGTGGATACGGTCGAACCAAAATGATCGAGACGGAGTATTTGCCACGGTTCCAGAAGGGTGGCGTGCATTCCATCGTGGCAGCCGTGTTCGTAGAGGATGCGTTTGTACCAGAGATGAGTCTGCGCAAGGCGCTCAACCAGATCAGCGCTCTGCACGCAGAGGTGGCAGAGTCTCCCGAGCATATCGTCATCGCCAAAAATCTGGATGATTTGCAACGGGCAAGAGTAGAGCAAAAAGTATCGTTCATCCTGTCGTTGGAAGGGGCAGAGCCACTACATAACGACTTGAGTCTCTTGCGTGTCTTTTATAAGCTCGGAGTACGGATGATGGGGCTGGTTTGGAGTCGGCGCAACTTCGTTGGGGATGGCAGCTTTTTTGCACCGGTGCGCGAAGGGAAAAAAGGGGGCATCACCGATTTCGGTGTTCGTCTCATCGAGGAAGCGGAAAAGCTGGGCATCGTCATCGATGTGAGCCATTTGAATGACGAAGGGTTCTGGGACGTGATGGAAATCGCTAGAAAGCCAGTGATTGCTTCTCATTCCAACAGCCGAACAGTCGTGCCGGCGATGCGCAATTTGACAGATGAGCAGATCAAAGCGATTGCGGAAAAGGATGGGCTTGTCGGGCTGAATGCGTTTAGCATGTTCACAGCCACTAACAGCGCTGACGCAACTATCGAGAGACTGATTGATCATGTTGACTATATGAAAAAGCTTGTCGGTGCAAGGCACATCGGTATTGGCTTAGATCTGTGCGATGATTTGACGAAATATTTGCCCTTGGACAAGATTGCCAAAACAAAAGAAATGCCATTTGATGTAGTGAAAGGCCATGCGTCACTTCCGGAAATTACGCGTGAGCTGATGAAGCGCGGGTACACGGATGCAGAAATCGAAGGAATCTTGGGTGGTAATTTCCTTAGAGTGTATCAGGAAGTGTGGAAGTAGATCAGATAACAGGAGGAATGACGGATGGCACAGACTGGGCACAAACAAGCTTCATTTGGCTATTATCAATCCGGCATCAAGGTAGCTGATATACGCTTTGAGGATGGGGAAGTTTGGCATCGGGGCACAGGTTGGGATACGGGTGGTGCCGCTGAAGGTCTGTTTGCACAACTGGCTGAACGGGAAGCAGCCTATGAGTTGCCTCTCCTCACCCTGGCACAAAAGCTGCTCGAATGGGAGCAAATCGACTGGGAGAGCGATCAAGTCGTGTTTCCGGAAAGTGGAGGGCACTACCAACGCCACCTGTCCATCGAAGGAACAGGTCCCTCAGGGCAAAAGCAAGCGTGGATCTGGGCGGTGCGCGAAGCAGCGCAGCCAATTGACTTGATCATTTGTGAGAACGAAGTCATCGCTTTTGTGCTGACAGGTCGTGGCGATAGCGTTGTATTGGCTAAAA
Organism: Brevibacillus sp. BC25; assembly: GCF_000282075.1. Classification (NCBI taxonomy): domain Bacteria; kingdom Bacillati; phylum Bacillota; class Bacilli; order Caryophanales; family Paenibacillaceae; genus Brevibacillus; species Brevibacillus sp. BC25. The sequence continues at coordinate 72,466 of NZ_AKIX01000110.1, read as the reverse complement.
CAGGGTGGGAGGATTTGACGCCGCTCAGGATGTGGCAGGACCCTCAGCTGTCCGAAGTTAACTACGGTGTACATCATTTGGGTAGGCATGATATAGAGATGAGAGATGGCATTCGTCTGGCGACCGAGGTTTGGCTACCCGCAGGTTTGACGGAAGGACAGCGAGTTCCAACTATTTTTATGCGCACTCCATATGGACGAATGGATGGCATTTTTCGCCGTTTACCCTTTGTAGCTCGCGGATATGCGCTGGTTGTTCAGGATACGCGGGGACGTGAAGATTCCGAGGGAGAGTGGATTCCACTCGTTCACGAGCGCAATGATGGAGACGACAGCCTCAACTGGATCGCGAGCCAGAAGTGGTCGGATGGAAACATCGGGATGCTCGGCGGCTCGTATGTCGGGTATGTGCAGTGGGCTGCGGCCGCAAGTGGAAATCCACATCTGAAGGCAATTTTCAGCTACGTGACAGTAGGGACACCATACGTGGACATCCCACGCAAAGGGGGAACGATTCTTGGTGGTTTGTCATGGATTTTCATGATGGCAGAGAAGCGTCGAAATGTCGCGGCTCTCTCTCGGGATGACTGGAGTGAGGTCATCAAGGTGCGCCCGATTAAGGAAATCCCGCAAAAAGTGCTGGGGAAAGAAATCCCGTTTTGGACAAAGTGGATGGAACATCCGGACGGAGACGAGTTCTGGGCTATGTCAGACTGGAAACGGCATGCCGATCAGGTAAACGTACCTGCACTTCTCGTATCCGGCTGGTATGACGACAACGGGATGGGGACGAGCGAATCGTGGGAAGTTGTCTCCCGAAATGTGCCAGGGCATGCCAGACTCATCTTGGGGCCGTGGTATCACAAGGCGAATACGACACGAGAAATCCATCATGTGCCCTTTGGAAACAACGCAATCCGCTACGATCTGGATGTGACACAGCTCCGCTGGTTTGACCGCTATTTAAAAGGAATAGAAAATGGCGTCGATCAAGAGCCGCGTGTTGAGTACTACATGGTGGGAGAAAACGAATGGAAGACCTCGCAGACTTGGCCGCCAGAGGAGACGACGCTGACGAATCTGTATCTGAGCAGTGGGGGAAACGCCAATACGAGCAGCGGAGATGGAACACTGACCCTGTCTATCCCAGGTGAACAGGCGGTGGATACATATGGCTATGACCCGCTAGACGCAACACCGTATCTGCTGGATTTGTCCGAGAATGAAAATAGCGTTCCTGAAAACTATCGTGATGTGGAAGAACGGGCAGATGTCCTTGTCTACACCTCAGAGCCATTGGAAGAGGAAGTCGTCATCGCGGGAGAAATCTCAGCTGTTATCTATGCATCCAGCTCAGCGCGTGATACAGATTGGCTGGTCCGGCTGTGTGATGTAGATGAGGAAGGCAATTCGATTCGTCTATCGGACGGGATTATTTGCGCACGCTATCGTCACTCATTCGAAGAGCCCGAGTTACTTGTTCCTGGGCAAATCGAATGCTATGAGATTCGCATGACTAAGATCGCCAATGTCTTCCGAAAAGGTCACTGCATTCGCGTCTCGGTTACTTCTGGCGCCGAGAACTTCTCATTCCCCAATCCGAATACAGGCAACGATCTGGCAACGGAAACCGAGACGCTCATCGCCTCGCAACGTGTCTATCATGACAGCCAGTATCCGAGTCATATCAAGCTCCCTCTCTTGCGTTCTGGGGGAAGCAAGCAATCTTCAGGAGGTATCTAAAGCATTATGACTATTTACAGTTGCAGAATATGCAAGTTCCGTTACGACGAGTGGCTAGGTGATACGAAAAATGGCGTCCCGCCCGGGGTGCCTTTTCCTCATTTAGCAGGCTCTGTGTGTACCGATTGTGGGATGAACGAGGAAGGTCGGCACTTGCCGCTTCCTGAAACGAAGTACACAAGCGTAGAAGCTACCTATTACGATCAATTTGCCGGGAAGGCCAGCATCGCTTTTTATCGAAACTGGTTGCTGCGAGAAGCGGAGCAATCACCAGTCTCCGTACTGGAGCTGGGTGTCGGAACAGGGAGAATTGCCATTGAGCTGGCACGGAATGACTTGTCAGTCTGCGGGATCGATTGGAGCCCGGATATGCTGGAGATGGCCTCCAAAAAGAAACGGCGCATGTTAAAAGGGAAAGAAGAACTGCTGGAGCTGGTAGAACAAAATATGTGGGAGCTGGAGCTTGATCGGCAATTTACGCATGTGCTTCTCCCAGAAGGGATTTTTCAGCAGGCCACCTGTAGAGACAAGCAACGTCAATTGCTTTCGGTCATCCACGATTACATAACGGAGGACGGAACCTTGGCAATTGACTTACTCTTGCCGCCAGTAAAAAATCAATGGACAACGATGCAACGCAAATTCGTTTTCCCGGACCGTATGGTATATCAAAAGGTAGAGGGTGAAACCTCGCTCTTGGATCAAAAGTTCCGCTACACGCTTACTTATGAGACTTTTCTTGATCAGATTGAGCAGCCGAGGTATCGTGTAGAGCGCGAGATGGCACTGCTTTTGCCTACAGAGCTTGAGCTGTTATTGGAAGGATCAGGCTTTCACGTCACTTATAGCAAAGAGAATGTATTCCACAAGAAAGACTTCGAGCCGATTCAAGCGGACGAGGGTTATGATATGGATCGTTGGCAGCATGGAGGGTATCCATTCGCTGAACCTGTAGGGACACCGGTTGGAGCTACTCGCTGGACGATTTTGGCGAAAAAAATATCTTCCTCCACTTTGTAACAAAACGTCTGCTGCTGCATCTAACCAGTATTAAGACGAGTGAAGGAGGTCGCGCCCTTGGAAAAATTGCAGCCAACGACAGATGCTGCGTTTGAACAAATCATGAGGGAATATGGGACCCGCGTGCTTCGATTCGTCACTTTTCTGGTCAAAGATCGTAGCTTGGCAGAGGATATTACCCAAGATGTATTCGTTAAGGTGTATCGGCATCTTCCCCGCTTTCGGCAGGAGAGCAGTGTGCACACGTGGTTGTATCGAATCGCGGTTAATGAGTGCAAAGGTTATTTGCGTTCTTGGTCGTTTCGCCATATCCTTCCCCGCTCGTGGATTAGACAGGATGGGGAGCTTTCTACAGAAAGTCTTGTGCTCGATCAAGCCGAGAGGGACCAGCTCGTAACAGAAGTGTTGCAGCTTCCTTCGCTCTATCGTCAAGTGATTGTCCTTCATTACTATGCGGATTTATCCATCGGAGAGGTGGCGGATGTGCTTGGGGTAACGGAAGGAACAGTCAGAACCCGGTTGCATAGGGCCAGACAGCAGCTACGGCAGAGTATGGGAGAGGGGAGGGACTGGGAATGGACGAAAGCCGATGGCTCACGGACTTAAAGGAACGGGCAGATCAGACCATTTTTCGTGAGGTACAGTTCACTGCATCGATGGAAGAGCGAGTGCGGCAGAGGGTGAGGCACAGAACTGGGTGGATGACTGGCTGGAAGAAGCTAGCCTTGCCGGGCGTTGTGCTGACGATGGGCTTGCTATTGTGGTTCGGGCTCCCTATTCAGGAGGAGAGACAATCTGCACAGCATGAGGAGAGACCTTCACAACAAGAGACACAAGTACCCTCCTTGTTGCCAGGGGGCCAAATCGTCGAAGCGGATTTGTGGAAGTTATCGCCTTCTTTGTCTTCCACTTACGACAATCAGTCCTTTTCTTATTTGGGAGAAAAGCCTGTCCGCATCATGACAGATCAGGACGGTTTCTACGAAGGGCAGACGCAGCGCGTGATATGGCTGTTGAATGGGGACTATGCACAAAAAGTAGAGATCACTGCTTACAACACCGATGGGACCCGTCTGTCATTAGGCAGTTACGAGGTTATGGACCCGTTATACGATGCAGATGGTCATTTTCCATCAGGGATCGTGTTACCTGAACCGGGAAAATGGAAGCTGGAAGTAAGATCGGGAGGCAAACATCTCGGACAAGTTTTTGTCGAGGTAAAAAAAGGGATAGCACCTGCGAACCGTCAACTGGTTGGGCCTATCATTCAGCAGTATTTGGAGACGGAAAGCGTCAAGCTGGGATGGCTGGGAAAACATCGCGAGATTAACGTCGAGCTCCTCGGTGTGGAAGCGCCAGATGCTGCGAAGCGAACCGTATACGCATGGGTGAAAATAACGGGTAGCAATTCTTCTGCGCTCAGTGCACCGATGGCCTTTCAAATCGTCTACAATGGAAATGATTATCGGGTAACTGACTTCGAAATGCCCGAGGGTGGCAGCAACTACCAGAGCAGCCTGCAAAAACTATTTCCACCTAAAGTGCTGGAGCAAGTTCACAATCGATCAAAAACAAAGTAAGAATGACAAAACGGACCTTTGCCTAAAAGAAGGTCCGTTTTTTGCTTTTCATGTCTATCCGTATATTTGAGCACCTATCGCCCAGTACGTCCCAGCGCGGCGTGGCAGGCTTTCAGCATTCGCGATCATCACTGGCGGATGAGAAACCTGTGTGAAGCCGTTTTGCTCCAAATAAGTGTGAAACGCTGATTGCTCATCCGGTACGTCTATCCGCACACGTCCGGTATGATGTTGTGTCAGCTTGTACAGGATGTGTTCAGCCATGCTGGCATTTTCTGCGACGATCGGCCCGGCGATAAGATTGGCCGGGCCTTGAACGGCGAAGCCATATCCGATAACCTTGCCGGAGCGATTTTTAGCTACCAGACAGGTAGTAGCTTGTCTCATACGTGTCTCGAGAAAATGAGAGCGTCTGCTTCCTAGTGCTGCTTTGTCCAATTCAACCATGCTCGAGAGATCGTCCAACTCCATTGGTACAATTTTAAACTCATCATTAGCTTCGTTTTCCAGTGATGCTTCAGGCACAAAGCGTTCAGCTATAAACTTTCGAATATGATCCACTGTCTGGAACCCAAGGTTTTTGTACAATGGCTCTCCTTCTGGAGTTGCAATGAGCATGATCGTAGTATCGGTAGAAACAGACGTCATGCACGCCTGCATGAGTTGGCGGCCAAATCCTTTGCCTTGCGACGAGGGATGGACAATCACCATACCGATGCTCATAAGCTTGTCATCGTACGGGATGATAGCCGCACTTGAAAGTAGGGTGCCACTCGCATCTTTGTGACCGAATACGGTGCCGATAGACAGAATTGTGCGAATTTCCGATTCGTCGTAATCCCAGCCTACGGAATCAGATAAGGCAATGAGTCCGGGAATATCCGATATCGTTAAGGAATGCAAGCAAGAGTCAACGCTATTCACTTTGATCATTCTCCGTTTCTTTCTTTCTTTGTGTTCATAGGATCACTCCACGCGAACCCGTCATGATGAAATCGTGGGATGACATGCATATGAAAATGATTCAGCTCGTTGAAAGCACCGTCGTTTTGACAAATGGTAACTCCAACCACCCCATACTATTTACCACTTTAGCACAGGAAAAGTTTGGATACGAGAAAAAGGAGGCAAATGCCCGATTCTCTTTGGTTGCTCTTTATATCATCGGTTTGTTATAATTACTGTTAGTGTATTTTTTGCGAGGCGCAATCTGAACGTTTGAATGGATTCGCGTGGGAGGGAACGAACAACACATGGATCGTCGTGAAAGACAAAAAAGGATACGAAATTTTTCCATCATCGCCCACATTGACCATGGTAAGTCGACGCTGGCAGACCGCATTTTGGAGCTGACCGGTGCTTTGACTGCACGTGAGATGGAAGCCCAGTTTCTTGACACGATGGAGCTGGAAAAAGAGCGCGGGATTACGATTAAGCTGAATGCCGTGCGTTTGAACTATAAAGCAGATGACGGTGAGGAATACATTCTCCACCTGATTGACACCCCTGGACACGTCGACTTTACGTATGAAGTATCCCGCAGTTTGGCTGCCTGTGAAGGGGCTATCCTCGTCGTGGATGCGGCACAAGGGATCGAAGCGCAGACTTTGGCTAACGTGTATTTAGCGTTGGACAGCAACCTGGAGATCATTCCAGTTGTGAACAAGATCGACCTGCCGAGTGCAGAGCCTGAGCGCGTGAAGCAAGAGGTTGAAGACGTGATCGGTCTGGATGCCAGCGATGCGGTTCTGACTTCTGCCAAAGCGGGTATCGGGATTAAAGAAGTACTGGAAGCCGTTGTGCAAAAAGTACCTGCTCCAGAGGGAGACCCGGATGCACCTCTCCAAGCTTTGATTTTCGACTCCTATTTTGATGCGTATCGTGGCGTTATTGCCTCCATTCGTGTCATCAACGGAACCTTGAAAAAGGGTATGAAGATCAAGATGATGGCGACTGGCAAGTCGTTTGAGGTAACCGAAATTGGTACATCTACTCCACGCCAAACGCAAGTAGAAGAATTGACGGTTGGAGATGTAGGCTACGTAGCTGCTTCCATTAAAACAGTGGGAGACACCAGTGTGGGGGATACCATTACAGATGCAAGTCGCCCTGCTTCTGAGCCGCTACCTGGTTACCGCAAGATCAACCCGATGGTTTTCTGTGGTTTGTACCCAATCGAAACAAACGAGTACAACGATCTGCGCGATGCATTGGAAAAGCTCCAGCTAAACGATGCGTCCTTGCAGTTTGAGCCGGAGACTTCCCAAGCACTTGGCTTTGGTTTCCGTTGTGGTTTCTTGGGACTTCTGCACATGGAGATCATCCAGGAGCGGATCGAACGGGAATTCAACATTAATTTGATTACTACCGCGCCGAGCGTTATTTACCGCATTACCAAAACGAACGGCGAAGTATTCGAGATCGACAACCCGTCCAAAATGCCGGAAGCGCAAAAGATCGAAATGGTCGAGGAGCCTTACGTTACGGCGACAGTCATGGTGCCGAAAGAATACGTCGGTGATGTTATGCAGTTGTGCCAAGGTAAACGCGGTGAGTTTCTTGACATGCAGTATATGGGTGAGACCCGTGTGCAGCTGAAGTACGACATGCCTTTGTCGGAGATCGTTTACGATTTCTTTGACATGCTGAAGTCGGGGACAAAAGGCTACGCATCCTTTGACTACGAGCTAGCAGGGTACAAGGCTTCCAAGCTGGTGAAAATGGATATTCTCCTCAACAGCGAAGTGGTGGATGCTCTGTCGTTTATCGTACACAAAGACACGGCTTATCCTCGTGGAAAAGTCATCTGCGAAAAGCTGAAAGAACTGATTCCACGTCAGCAATTCGAGGTGCCGATTCAAGCGACCATCGGACAAAAGGTTGTCGCTCGTGAAACGATCAGTGCGTTGCGTAAAAACGTTCTTGCTAAATGTTACGGCGGGGACATCTCACGTAAGCGCAAGTTGCTCGAAAAGCAAAAAGAAGGAAAGAAGCGCATGAAGTCTGTCGGTTCCGTAGAGGTACCACAAGAGGCGTTTATGGCTGTATTGCGCATGGATGATAAGAAGTAGCAGCTCTCCTCCCACCAAAAAGCCACCAATGGGCGAAATGGTGGGGGATTTATTTTTTTTCATACATAAGTTACTCGAAGGTTAACGGCATGAAATGGGATATAAAATGCGACGACGCAGGCAGAATTTTCAAATCTGCTTCTGTCGTCTTTCTTTTAGGCATATTCCGTTCTGGTGACATGAAAACTCGACCTTGGGGAGGATCGAGTGATCACCAAGGATGTGGTGGTTGGGGATGATTGGTTACAGGTGGTATCGCTGGTGGATGTGGATTGATTGGGGGCAGTGGTACAGGAGTTGGGGGATGAGGGACTTCATTCGATGGCGGGAATTCTGGATTCGGTAAGTTACAATCTGGTGGACAGTTAGAACTAAGTTGGGAATCATTATTGGTTGGTGACAATCAGAACTACCTGACAATCGGGATTAAAAAGTGGCTGTAAAGACATATTTGGATAACTCCTTTCGACCTAATATTACTCATTTTTTAAAAATATTTCAATCTTCAATTAAGGAGTTGATGTGAAGTGAAATGTCAGCATTATTGTGACGAATTGCTGCGTTACAAAAAAATAAGCCGCCCATAATGGACGGCATAGCGTTTGGTGTTGCCCCTGAGTTTCTTATGTTAACCCGTGCTTCCAATTACACTAACTCTCCACAAGCCACCAGGGACAACAAGGTAATCAATGCGCTCATAAGCACCATTCCTTTCTTTGGTAAAAGAGAGAAGATGTTTGCAATTGAAGCTCCGAGCAAACCTGAATAAAAGTTTGCGAGGAACCAGTTGCTTTGCATTAGAGCCGCAAGGCAGGAGAGTGCTGGAATCGAACCAACGCCGGTGGCAACCTTGTACTAGTTAAATAATAAAACAGTTTCAAATAATTTGCAAGAAAGGGTGAACCTCCAATGCACGACATCGAACTTGATATATCATTCGGCAAGCATCGTGCGGACACGAATTGGAAGCCGGAATACCTGACGTGGGTAGAGTTCGTTGACCGTCTGCGAGAGGTGCGCCGGACGTCTGAGACGATGGCTCAGTACAACAAGATGCACAACATTGACCGTGGCAAGATTAAAGACGGGCCTGCTTTTGTGGGCGGGCTTGTCCGGGGCTGTCGTCGGAAAAAAGAGAACGTCGACACTCGCAGCCTGATACATTGGACGTCGATCATGCCAACGAGGACTTTCTGTTCACTATGGAGCTCGTGCTTGGTGGTTTAGCTTATGTTGTCTACTCCACACACAGCCACCGACCCAAAAAGCCAAAGTACCGTTTGATCGTGCAATGAGCCCGGACGAATACGCTGCCGTGAGTCGCAAGCTGGCAGAGCAAATTGGCTTAGCAGACTTCGACAAGACGACATTTGATGTCCACCGTTTGATGTATCTACCGTCGTGTTCCATAGATGCTGAACCAGTATTAGAAGTTTACGAGGGCGATCCTGTTAATGTAGATGCCGTGCTGGCTCAATACGACGATTGGTGTGATCACCACTCTGTGAAGATGATAAGGCACAGGGACAGACGGCAAAGCGGATGGAAGACCCGCGATCAAAGCAAGGCGTTATAGGGGCATTTTGCCGATGCTATTCGATCAGCGAGGCGATAGCAACCTTTCTGCCAGACGCATACGAACCAGCGGATGACAGCTTGTCTCGCTTTACCTTTGTTGGCTCCAGAGTTATAGTGGGCTGGTCGTATATGGCGAAGATACCTTTGCCATATACGACCAGCCCACCATGAAAGTGACCCGTGTAGTGGTCGAGAGATAAACGCTTTTGACCTTGTAAGGCTACACAAGTTCGGCAAGCTGGATGACAAGGCCAGTGAAAAAACCAATGTGAGTAAGCTTCCGAGTTTTACAGCTATGACCGTATTTGCCACACAGGATACGCAAGTGAAACGTGAGGGCTTGGCGGAGCTATCGGACGATTTTGCTGGAACAGAGGCAGAACGACAAGGAGCCGGAGGCTGATTGGATAGGAAAGCTGAAAACTCATGAGAAGACCGGACTTCTGTTGCCAACGGCCAAGAAAGCGGAGACATCATCCTGAGCCATGGCCCATTTAAAGGCGTGCTGGCATACTACGCTTTCGGTAATACGGAGGTCATCCGAAAGGCATTACCCTGGCGAGGACGGGAACGGCCATATGAAGACTATGAGCCATGGCTTGGTGCCGATGACCGTAGGCTTGAACACTGATTCGGCAAAACGTATGAAATCAAGTCAGGTACAACATTGAAAAATGCTTTTACGGAGGTGGCGCATATCAACCGTTTTCATCCGATTATCGAATATTTGGAGGCGTAGAAGTGGGACGGAGTATCGCGTCTTGACCGGATTTTTGTGGAGTACCTCGGGTCTGCTGATACGCCGTATGTGCGCGAAGTGACCCGCAAAATGATGATTGCAGCCGTTAAGCGCTTGTATGAACCTGGGTGCAAATTCGATTTTATGCTGGTTTTGGTTGGCCCCCAACGATTCGGTAAAGCACGATCATTCAAATCCTGGCGCTGCGCTGGTTCAGTGACTCATTGAAAACCTTTGACACCAAAGAGGCAGGAGAGCATCTACAGTCGGCATGGGTGTTTGAGTTCGGGGAATTGGCCGGAATGTACAAAACAGAGGTAGACGAGATCAAGCAGTTCATTACCAAGCGCAGCGATAAATACCGGGTTGCCTATGATCGTGTTATTGCGGATTTCCCGCGAAAGTGCGTGTTTTTCGGAACGACAAATAACTGGAACTTCTTGAAGGACCCGACCGGGAATAGACGCTTCTGGCCCGTTAACGTGGAGCCGGACAAGCGGACAAAAAGCGTCTTCGCCGATTTGACTGAGTATGAAATTGGCCAGATATGGGCGGAGGCTTTACAGGCATACAAATCTGGTGAGGAGCTGTCCTATCACCGGAGGTTGACCGCGAGGCTGGACGCATTCAAGGGCTTCACTTGGAGGATGACCCGCGTGTAGAACGGCGCATTTCGCAGCTTATGATTTGCGAGAAACCGCAGGCATCCTGAAATAATGAAGTAGGTTTTCTATAACCAGATTAAAGAAAGATAAATATTTATCAAGCAGTCTTTGTCAACAGCCCCCAATCATTAGTTTTTGTCTTTTCTTGTAGGAAAATAGTGCTATAATATGTAAAACTGTGTATTTACACCAGATTGGAGGCTGTGCCAGTTGACCAAAGAATCTACTCCAAATGATGTAACATTAGCGGAACCGATTGAACAAGAAGTTGAAGCGCACAGTGAAGACAACAAGGTAAGTGAACAGGAGAAGAAAAAGTTTGAAAAACGAGAAAAAGAAAGGAAACACCTTGTTTCGAAACTGGCACAAGGTAATATGGATCATCTTCTTACGCGGGTTGCTTCCGTATTAAACCATTACCAGGAAACTCGGAATTCAGATATCACTTTACAAACTCGGTACTGGGAAGTATTCCAGAGTGATATATACAACGGGTCAGTAATTGATCCAAAAGATATGTATAAGCTTGAGAGGCTCACATCAATTGCAAGAGCCCGAGCAAAAATCCAAAACGAATTCAAAATGTTCTTAGCTGACGAAGAAGTTCAAGTATCTCGTCGCAGTAGACAAGAAACAGAAAAAGAAATTCAATTAGCAACAAAACCGGAAATTCCGCTTATTTCAATGTACTGTGATGAAAGTGGAAAAACAGGCAATTTTGCTATTGTCGGAAGTCTTTGGGTTATCAATAAGGCAAGGCAAACACAAGTAAGGGACCATTTCTCAAAATGGAAAACCGAGAAAGGTCTTTCTGCAAAAGATGAATTTCATTTTACAGAAATGAAAAAGCATCAATTAGACTTGTATAAGGAGTTCTTCGATGAGGTGATAAAGAACTCTGACGCACTAGGCTTTAAAGCTGTTGTTGTAGATAAAACGAAAATAAAAAGACCGATTGATGAGATAATAATGGACTTGCATTACCAAGTTGTCCATCAAGGCATTGAACATGAAGTAAGTAATGGCCGTCTTGCTTTGCCGCGAATCGTAAACTTCTTCAAGGATGAAGAAGATGGTCAAGAAGCATTATATGAAACAAAACTAAAGCAACATTTGCATTCCCAGTTTCGATTGGCATTCGATGATCAGCTAACCCTTGACCTCTTTAACTCGGTTCCCTCATTCCAAAACGTATACATCCAGATGGCAGACCTGTACACTGGATGTATTTCACGGGTACTAAACCATCCAAAGCAAGGTGAGGGAAATCATAAAGACCACTTTGCAGAATACGTTTTAGAGTTATTGCGGCTGGATTTGGGAGCTAAGAATGATCAATCTCAAGACTTCGCAATGGTACATTTCTTCGAATAAATTGTATGATTCAGACCTGGCTTACGACAAGCCAGGTTTTTTTATTTGCACGTTGCTACTTCCTATATAAAACAGGAACAAATGTTCTGGTCTCAGAGGCGAACGAAGTGGTTTGGGAGATACAACGTGCTATAACATAACAGAAAAACATCCAAATCATTTACCTGGGTAGCCAGGGCCAAACAACGAAACAACTCTTGCTTACACTGGAGATTTTAGAGGATCGGCTGAAAGCTTATTGTTTAACCCGGAGAGCGCCAAGGGTTTTTGCCATCGAAAACATCATTGCTGTTGAACTGGTGGTGACCGAAGCGGGCTGTCTGATATCGAGCGAAAAATCTTGCGTGTAATCGCCAATTATTCGGCTGGTCGGCGCAGGACTCCAACTGTGGATGAATTGTGCATCCAAGACGGGACGGAATCGTGGAGGGATTATGACTGTGTTGGAGGTTCTAGCTAAAGAGGATTACATTGAAGGGCAGCGTTCTGAACCTGACACCATGGCCGTTCTTGAAGCATGGGAGAGAAAGGAGCCGGGTAGATGGCAAACAAGTCCGCTGTCAATGAGGTTTGTATTGCCGGAACAACGGGAATTGTATCTACAGATGAAAGAGGATGAGAAACTGATCTCTGTGCCAGATATAGAGCAGGATGAGTTGGAATCCTTTCATTATATTATCCGGGATTCCGCTCGAGAGGATTACGCAATTACAGTAACAGGGTGGGGCCTGTAAAAAGCGGGATCGGAAACACCTGTAGCATGTGGGTAGTAGTGGAATGGAGTGATCAGCAAGGCGGGCGGATTAAACTAGTAAATGATGAAGATAGCAAGTGGATTCTATTGATGGAATTACAAAAGTAAATGCATGAAGTAATTGAAAAAATCAGAATTTTATAATCATTTAATAGTGGTCGAAATTTGAATAAGACGCCTTATTAAATTACCAAACAAGCCACCCAATAGAATGAGAAAGAACTTATAATAGTTAAAAGTATCTATATTTACTATAACATTACAATTAAAAAGACTGATACATTCAATAGGGGGATAATGTGACCAATCAGAAAATAAAAAATGTAAACCAAGAAACCTTTAGAGAGTTAATCTCAAAGTACAGTGAAATGTACGACAGAAATCAGGAAGAATTTTGGGTTATGCGCGCACATTACATATATAAGAAAGAAACCAATTTTGAACTCGATATTTCATTTTTAATGAGTGGATTGTTGACCACAGTAAGTAATCTGGCAGGCTGGTTTGTTACTGCTACTATATTGGCATTTGGATGGTCTGTTAATGTTTCAAAAGACTATAAGATGATAAATGAAGCTTATAAACTTATAATGGACAACTCAGTAAGGATTGCTTTTTCTATTCTGATAATGGTAGGGATACTAACACTAATTGGATGGGGACTCTATAAGCGTGCCCCTCAAAGGAAATATGAAAAAGAAATTGGCCCCCATCTAGTAGCTTTTGACCAAGTGCTTGAGTTAAAAAAAGTACAGAAGAAAAACACGGAAGAGGTAGTAAAAAAAGATGAGCAAATTAGTCATGAAACAACATTAACTAGTGAACATAGTAAAGGCGCCAGTTAAGTGTGCCGGAGCTCGTTGCAAGTTGACGATTTGTTGACGAACTGTTGACCAAACTCGTCAACTTGCATACTGCTCGATATGGTTTCGATGTGGGTAGAGCGGAAACACCATGAGTACCGGAGCTGGTTCGGGCGGTTCGGGGGCAAGATACACTCTCAACAGTCACCTGTTGGTTTTTTATACCGTGTCCTTGTGACTGTTCGAGGCCGGTAGGAAGAGTGCGTCTACAATGTGCATCATTTAAAAACTGAATGTTAGGTAAGGCTTACGATTTTCTATACAGTGCAAAGCAGCAGGCGAACGGGCGTGCATAAACTGAACAGAGGGATTATAGCAGCAAACAACCCGCCTCATTTTTCTGGGCGGGTTGTTTTTATTCCTTCATTAATCTATCTATATATATATAGTATAGCTGAAAATATCTGTCCACCCTACAGCCACCGTTTCTGGTGGATAGATGACGGATTGACTCGATATGCAAAAATACACTATGATGTTGAAGCCTTCACAAATTCTTGTCACATCAACGTTTACAGAATACGCTTCGATTTGATACGATGCATTATGATGCGTTGGGTCAACAAGAAGCATTTATGGCTGTATTGCGCATGAATGATAAGAAGTAGCAGCTCCCCCCACCGTACTGCCACCACATTGGCAAAATGGTGGGGGATTTTTTTACCGTCATACCTAAGTCACTCAAAGGTTAACGGTATGAATTGGGATGTAGAATGCGACGATACAGGTAGAATTTTCAAATTTGCTTCTGTCGTCTTTCTTTTTGGTGGATGAGGGACGCAAGTAATAGCAAGGGGTACCGCCAATAATATGGAGGTACCCCTAAGTGGGTTCTATTTGACAAGTTCGTTCTGCGCTTGATAACTTTCGATTACATTTTGATAGCCGGGAAGGTGGGCAGCCAGTAAAGCACCAAAACCTTCGACGTCGTTGCGCCAATCCCGTTGTAGCTCGCACGCTACACTAAACCAGTTCATAAGCTGCGCGCCTGCATGTGCCATGCGCATTAACGAGGCTTCCGCTACCTGTTTGCTGAAAGTGCCAGAAGCGTCGGTGACGACAAATGCTTCATATCCTGCATGAAGAGCGGAAAGTGCGGGGAAGCTTACGCAGACATCGGTAACCACACCAGCAATGATAAGTTGCTTCTTGCCAGTTGCCTGGATCGCTTTTACAAAATCCTCATTATCCCACGCATTGATCTGTCCTGGACGAGCAATCTTAGACGCGTCTGGAAAGAGTTCGACGAGTTCCCTGATCAATGGACCGTTTGGACCACTCTCGAAGCTCGTGGTAAGAATGACAGGCAAATTGAAAAATTTCGCGGTCTTTGCTAAAGCCAGAACATTGTTCTTGAATTCATCAACCCCGTAATCACGCACAAGTCCAGAGATAAGGCCGGTTTGATGATCAATCAGAAGAACAGCAGCATCATTTTTAGAAATACGGGAATAGAGATCAGTCATTTAAGAATCCTCCTCAAAAACAAGTAACAACTCTAACATGTCTATTCGAAATGAAAAGTTTCATTCACGAATTTGAACAAACTGCTTAAAACGATAGATTTTGTTTTATTCCTGCGCTTCCCTATCATGTTTGACTCGATATAGAAAAATACACTATGATAATCAAGCTGTTACAAATGCTTGCTGTATCAATGTTTGCAGTCGATTCTCTCATTTACTGTGTTACAATAAAATAACGAGGTCGATCAAAGGCGTATATGGCTGTTTTACGCATGGATGATAAGAAGTAGGCCTGACCTTCTGTCAGGTCTTTTCTATTAAAGAGGTTGTCAAAAAGTCTTCTTTAGAACAACCCAATTTTATAAGGAGGGAAAGGGACATGATGCCACAATCGGTTTACATTCACATTCCCTTTTGTACGAATAAATGTTACTACTGTGACTTCAACTCATTTGTGACGAACAATCCGCAGCTCATTTGGGATTACTTAGACGCATTGAAAAACGAAATAGAGATCACCTTCAGCCAGCAGCCGATCGAGCAGGTGAAAACAATTTTTGTCGGCGGAGGGACGCCTACGTTTCTCGATCATGCCCAAATGCGCGCGTTTTTGGAAATAGTACAAAAGCAATTGGGCAAGTACTGGGCGGATGATATTGAGTTCTCGATGGAAGCCAATCCGGGAACGACAGACGTGGAAAAGCTGCGGATCATGCGTGAGATGGGTGTCAATCGTCTGAGCTTTGGTGTGCAGTCCTTTGATGACGCGCTCTTAAAACGACTTGGACGCATCCACGACCAGGAAGCCGTGTACCGCAGTATCGATAATGCGAAAAAAGTAGGCTTCGACAACTTCAGCATCGACCTGATGTTTGGATTGCCGGATCAGACACTGGACATTTTCCGCCAGACGTTGGACAAGGCCTTTGGGCTAGGCACCACCCATTTCTCCGCGTACAGTCTCAAGGTGGAGGAAAATACGTTGTTCCACACGCTCTACCAGAAGGATCAGTTGCCACTGCCATCTGAAGAGACAGAGCTTGAGATGTACATGGTATTAATAGAAGAGATGGAGCGTCACGGGTACAAGCAGTATGAAATCAGCAATTTTGCAAAACCGGACTTCGAGAGCAAACATAATAAAACCTATTGGCTCAATCGTGAATACTATGGATTGGGTGCAGGTGCCCATGGCTATGTGTGTGGCCACCGACACGTAAATGCTGGCCCGCTTGCGATTTACATGCAGAAGTGCAAGGAAGGGCTACCGCGTGTAGAACAATTCGAGGTACCGCGCGCGGATGCTATGGAGGAACAGATGATTTTGGGGCTGAGGTTGAGAGAAGGAGTTGACCTTTCGGCGTTTGCATCCCGTTTTGGCGCAACTGTTCATGATGTTTTTGGGACAATAATAGAAGAAGAGGTAGCCAAAGGAATGCTGGAAGAACAGGACGGGTTTTTGAAGCTGTCGAAACAAGGGCTTCCGCTCGGAAATGAGGTATTTGCGCGCTTTCTCCGTTAAGGATAAAGCAAAACTCGCGAAAAATGAGATTTTTTGTCTGGAGAACTAGCTCAAGTTCGTTGACAAATCCTTCTACTATTGATACCTTAGTATATAGATTTAGCACTCGATAAGCATGAGTGCTAACAATCCAACAGGAGGCGAGCGACATCCATGTTATCAGACCGTCAACAAATGATTTTAAACGCGATTGTCGATAATTACATTCATTCTGCCGAACCTGTTGGCTCCCGAACCATTTCCAAACGGGAGGACATCGGATTTTCTTCGGCAACGATACGCAACGAGATGTCTGACTTGGAAGAGCTAGGGTACTTAGAACAGCCACACACATCGGCGGGACGTGTTCCTTCTACAAAAGGATATCGCTTCTACGTTGATAACTTGATTCAGCCTCATCTTTTGGAGGATACTGAGTTGGGTAAACTAAAACAGTTGTTTGCCGAGCGTATTCTCCACGCAGAACAAGTGGTAGAGTACACTGCCCAAATTCTCTCTCAGCTGACAAACTACACGGCGATTGTCTTGGGTCCAGAGATTTTTGAGCATCGGTTAAAACATATTCAAATCGTTCCTCTCAATGCAGCACAGGCTGTCGCGATTGTGGTGACGCATACCGGACGAGTGGAGAACAAGCTGATCGATCTTCCAGAAGGCATTGGTGCCGGGGAAATCGAGAGACTCGTCAATCTGTTGAATGCAAAGCTGTCCGACGTGCCATTATGGCAGCTTCGGCAACGTCTTTATCACGAGATTTCCGGTGAAATGCAGCGTCATACGGAGCAGTATGAAGAAATTCTTCAGCTCCTCAACAACTCGCTGACACAAGAAGAAGAACGAGTATACTTACGCGGTGCGACCAAGATCATGAATCAGCCGGAATTCCGAGACGTAGATAAAGTCAAGGATATTCTCGAGCTATTAGAACAGCACGATCAATTGATGAATGTGATCGGCATGCAGGGTGATGGTCTCACGGTACGCATCGGACAGGAAAACCAGCTAGACGCGATTAAGCAATGCAGTATTATTACCACTTCTTATTCGCTTGGAGGCAAGCCAGTAGGAATGGTGGGGATACTTGGTCCGACACGAATGGAATACGGCAAGGTCATTACTGTGCTCAACCATTTGGCGGAAGGTCTATCGCGCATGCTGACTTCGCAGTTTGAGAAATAAATGGAGTGAATGGCTAAACAGTCTTTTGACTGGGGAAAGCCGTCAGGAGGTAGTGACGTTGAGCGAGGAAAAAGTAACGCAAGACCCAACTCTCGAAGAAGAACAAGTAGCACAGGATGCAGACCAAACGACTGCAACCGAAATGAACGGGGAGCAGGAAGCTGCTCACTGGAAGGCTCAGGCCGAAGAACATCAAAACCGCATGCTGCGTGCCATGGCTGATATGGATAACCTCCGCCGCCGTGTTCGCAAAGAGCAGGAAGATCTGGCTAAATACGCTTCTCTGAAAATCGTGGAAGAGCTTCTGCCAGTTCTCGATAACTTCGAGCGAGCACTTGCCGCTGACAAGGAATCCATGACAGTAGACTCTCTTTTGGAGGGTGTAAACATGGTATATCGTCAGATGGTCCAAGTTTTCGATAAAGAAGGCTTGACCACGATTGAGGCAAAAGGAAAACCATTTGATCCGCACATTCATCAGGCGGTAATGCAGACACAAGACCCTGAGTTTGATTCAGGTGTCGTTGTAAACGAGCTGCAAAAAGGATACATGTTCAAAGACCGCGTCGTTCGTCCGGCGATGGTTCAAGTAAACGAGTAAACCCAAAGTACTTAAAATCACTAGAAGTATAGTGTTAGGAGGACATTTTGTATGAGTCGCGTAATCGGAATTGACTTGGGAACAACCAACTCTTGTGTAGCAGTAATGGAAGGCGGAGAGCCTGTCGTTATTGCCAATGCGGAAGGAAACCGTACCACACCATCCGTAGTAGCATTTAAAAACGGAGAGCGCATCGTTGGGGAAGCGGCAAAACGCCAAGCCATCACGAATCCAGACAATACCGTAATCTCCATCAAGCGCCACATGGGTACTGCTCATAAAGAAACGCTTGAAGGCAATGCATACTCGCCTGAGCAGATTTCTGCTATGATTCTGCAAAAGTTGAAAGCAGACGCGGAAAGCTACCTTGGTCAACCTGTGACGCAGGCAGTGATTACGGTTCCAGCTTACTTCAATGACAGCCAACGCCAAGCAACAAAAGATGCTGGTAAAATTGCTGGTTTGGAAGTACTGCGTATCGTGAACGAACCAACCGCAGCTGCACTTGCATACGGTATGGAGAAAACAGAAGATCAAACTGTTCTCGTATTCGACTTGGGCGGCGGTACCTTTGACGTATCCATTCTCGAATTGTCCGATGGCTTCTTCGAAGTAAAAGCGACTTCCGGTGACAACAAACTGGGTGGAGACGACTTCGATGATGTTGTCATGAACTACCTGGTGAGCGAATTCAAAAAAGAGCATGGCATCGACCTGTCCAAGGATCGTATGGCACAACAACGTTTGAAAGACGCTGCTGAAAAAGCGAAGAAAGACCTGTCCGGTGTATTGACTACGACCATTTCTCTGCCGTTCATTACAGCTGATGCAACCGGTCCAAAGCACATGGAGATGAATCTGACTCGCGCAAAATTCGAAGAGATCTCCGCTGATTTGGTAGAGCGTACAATGGGACCAACTCGTCAAGCTCTGAAAGATGCTGGACTGACTCCTAGCGAACTGGATCGCGTGATTCTGGTCGGTGGTTCTACTCGTATCCCAGCGGTACAAGAAGCAATTAAGAAATTTACAGGTAAAGAACCACATAAAGGTGTAAACCCAGACGAAGTAGTAGCACTCGGGGCTGCTGTGCAAGCAGGCGTACTGACTGGTGATGTGAAAGACGTCGTACTTCTTGACGTAACTCCACTCTCCCTCGGTATCGAAACATTGGGTGGCGTATTCACCAAGTTGATCGATCGCAACACGACGATCCCAACAAGCAAATCCCAAGTGTTCTCTACAGCTGCTGACAACCAAACATCTGTAGAAATCCACGTTCTCCAAGGTGAGCGTCAAATGGCAAACGACAATAAATCTCTCGGTCGCTTCAACCTGTCAGATATCCCGCCAGCGCCACGCGGCATCCCGCAAATCGAAGTTTCCTTCGATATTGACGCGAACGGTATCGTAAACGTACGTGCAAAAGACTTGGGTACCGGAAAAGAACAACGCATCACGATCACTTCCAACTCGGGTCTGTCCGACGATGATATTGATCGCATGGTAAAAGATGCTGAGTTGAATGCAGAAGCGGACAAACAACGCAAAGAGCAAGTAGAAGTTCGCAACGAAGCTGACCAACTCGTATTCACGACTGAGAAAACACTGAAAGAAGTAGAAGGCAAGGTCGACCAAGCTGAAATCGACCGCGCTAACGCTGCGAAAGATAAAGTGAAAGCTGCTCTGGAAGGCGGCAACATCGAAGAGATCAAGACAGCGAAAGATGAACTGTCCGAGATCATCCAACAAATTTCGGTGAAGCTCTATGAGCAGGCTGCTCAAGCGCAAGCAGCTCAAGGCGGCGGCGCTGAAGGCCAAGAGCCGAAGAAAGACAATGTTGTTGATGCTGACTACGAAGTGGTAGACGATAAAAAGTAACACGCTGGAACTGTGAGGGGAGAGATTTCTTCCCTCACTTCCCACGATGTGACCCATGAAAGTCAAAGTCACGGAATGCTGACTTTGACTTTTTTTCAAGTCTGTCACATGCTATGATAACAGTTGACTGTCATGGGAGTGATATAGGAGATGAAACGTGATTTATACGAGGTTCTTGGCGTAGCAAAGGAAGCGGACGCTGATGAAATCAAAAAAGCGTATCGCAAGCTGGCACGTCAGTACCATCCCGATGTAAATAAAGAGGCTGACGCGGAAGAAAAGTTCAAAGAAGTAAAGGATGCGTACGACATCCTGTCCGAGCCACAAAAGCGTGCGCAATATGACCGTTTCGGTCACCAAGACCCGAATCAGGGCTTCGGTGGCGGAGGTTTTGATGGATCAGGCATGGGCGGCTTCGGAGATATTTTTGATATGTTCTTCGGTGGTGGCGGCAGACGTTCGAATCCAAATGCACCGCGCAAAGGATCTGACCTGCAATTTGGCCTCAGCATTGACTTTATCGACGCGATTTTTGGAAAAGAAACCGACGTGGAAATTCCAAAAGAAGCAGAATGCGATACGTGCCTTGGTTCTGGTGCGAAGCCTGGTTCCGGTGTAGATACATGTAAGACTTGTAGTGGTACAGGACAACAAGAAGTGGTGGCGAACACACCATTCGGTCGAATCGTCAATCGCCGTGTCTGCTCGACTTGCGAAGGCAAAGGGAAAGTTGTCAAAGAAAAATGTTCAACTTGCCGAGGCAGTGGACGTGTCAAAATACGCCGCAAAATTCATCTCAACATCCCAGCGGGTGTGGACGATGGAGCACAATTGCGCGTAACAGGCGAGGGAGAACCGGGCGCAAACGGTGGACCTTCTGGAGATTTGTACGTCGTATTGCGTGTGAAGAGTCATGAGTTTTTCGAGCGTGAAGGAAATGATATTTACTGTGAGGTTCCGCTTACTTACGCACAGGCAGCACTTGGAGATGAGATCGAAGTGCCGACTGTCGATGGTCGCGTGAAGTTGAAGATCCCGGCGGGTACCCAAACAGAAACATTCTTCCGTTTGCGTGGAAAAGGTGTTCCGCATTTGCGTGGAAACGGCCGTGGCGATCAGCATGTGAAAGTGCGCGTCATTACGCCGACCAAGCTGAGCGATAAACAAAAGGAATTGTTGCGTGAGCTCGCCGAGCTGTCTGGAGAAAAGCCAGGACAGCATGGGGGAGAAGACGAAAGCTTTTTCGAAAAAATGAAACGGGCATTCCGCGGCGAGTAATCCGTCGCGGTTTTGTCCGCTTTTTGCCTAAAGTTTCATGTAGCGAAGTCGATTAAATGAAAAGCCCGATTGGGAGCTTATGTGGGGAGTGGTAGATTCGTGAAATGGTCAGAAATCAGTATCCATACTACAGCGGAGGCTACGGAGGCGGTGTCAAGCCTCTTGTATGAGTTGGGTGCCAATGGTGTCGTAATTGAAGACCCGGAGGTGCTATATCGTGAGTGGGATACCCCCTTTGGCGAAATCTACCAGCTTTCTCCTGATGATTTTCCGGCCGAGGGCGTATTCGTTAAAGCATACCTGCCGGTTGACAGCAGCGAGCTGCTTGACGTTGTAGAAGAACTGAAAGAGCAATTGGCGCAGTTGATCGAGTACGGTCTGGATATCGGCAAGGCATCGATTGCTGTAAACGATGTCCACGAAGATGAATGGGCCCACGCCTGGAAAAAATATTACAAACCGGTTCATGTGTCTGATCGCATGACGATTAAGCCAGTATGGGAAGAGTACGAGCCGAAGCATCCAGATGAGATCATTATCGAGATGGACCCAGGCATGGCGTTTGGAACAGGTACACATCCGACAACCATCCTTTGTCTGCGTGCACTCGAGAAGTATATGGCAAAAGGCGATCAAGTGTATGATGTTGGGACAGGCACAGCTATTTTGAGTATTGCTGCTATCAAGCTCGGAGCAAAAGATGTGCTAGCGATGGACTTGGATGAAGTAGCCGTACGCTCTGCACAGGCCAATACCGAATTGAATGGTGTGCATGAGCATATCAACGTAAGACAAAACAACTTACTAGACGGCATCGAGGAGCAGGTGGAAGTGGTCGTGGCTAACATTTTGGCAGAAGTCATCGTACGTTTCACCGACGATGTATTCCGCGTGTTGAAGCCAGGTGGCACCTTTATCTCATCAGGTATTATTGCTGCACGTGAAGCGGATGTGAAAGCGGCGTTGGCGGCTTCAGGTCTTGAGGTCGTGGAAACCATTTTCATCGATGACTGGGTAGCAATTGTAGCAAAAAAACGATAGAATAGTGGGGTTGGCGAGATGCAACGATATTTTGTCGAGCCACATTCCTTTACTGAGAATGAGCTAACGATTGTCGGAGACGATGTACACCATATCGTAAATGTAATGCGTGCTCGGGAAGGCGAAGAAATCATCGTTTCTGATGGAGCGGGCAAGTCGGCACGGGCCAAGCTTGTCTATCTTTCTGCCAAGGAAGTACGGGCAGAAGTAATGGAAATGCTTCAAGAAGAACGAGAGCTGCCGATTCGAGTCACAATTGGTCAGGGGCTTCCAAAAGGCGAGAAGCTGGAGTGGATTTTGCAAAAGGGGACGGAACTTGGGGCGTACTCTTTTTTCCCGTTTTCTTCTGAGCGAACCATTGTAAAGCTAGACGCCAAAAAAGAAGCGAAAAAACTGGAGCGTTGGCGCAAAATTGTCAAGGAGGCTGCTGAACAGTCTCATCGTGCTGTTTTGCCAGAGCTTTTATCTCCTGTTTCATTTCGTGAGATACTTCAAGCTGGCCAGTCGTATACGTATTGCGCAATTGCCTATGAAAAAGAAGGCAGTACGACGATTCATCCAGTGTTAGAAGAGATGACTGCGGGCGATTCACTTCTCGTCCTTGTTGGACCGGAGGGAGGCTTCTCTCCTGAGGAAGTGGCCCAAGCAGAGAGCAAAGGGTTCCTGACGGTTTCCCTCGGCCCGCGCATTTTGCGCACGGAAACGGCAAGCCAGTATGTTTTGGCCTGTGCTTCCTATCAGTTTGAACGAAAGGCTTCATCACTTCGCAAAGGATGAGCAGGAACGAAACGGTCATGACCGTTTCGTTGACCGCAAGCGGTCACATCCACTTTTATGAAAAACGTCGAGACGTTTTTCACGGAAAAGGAGGAATGGCAATGTCTACCGTTGCTTTTCATACATTGGGCTGTAAAGTAAACAGCTATGAAACAGAGGCCATCTGGCAATTGTTCAAGGCAGACGGCTACGAGAGAGTTGACTTTGAACAAGATGAAGCAGATGTTTACGTCATTAATACTTGTACGGTTACGAACACGGGAGATAAGAAGAGCCGCCAAGTGATTCGTCGTGCGATTCGCCGCAATCCAGAGGCGATCGTAGCCGTAACTGGCTGCTATGCGCAAACCTCTCCAAGTGAGATTGCGCAAATTCCCGGTGTAGATATCGTAGTTGGTACACAAGGGCGCGAGAAGCTGATCGAGTACGTGGATCAAATTCGTGCAGAACGCACACCGATCAACGCAGTAGGCAACATTATGAAAGCTCGCGAATTCGAAGAGCTGGATGTTCCTAACTTTACGGATCGCACACGTGCTTCCCTCAAGATTCAAGAGGGCTGCAACAACTTTTGTACGTTTTGTATTATTCCTTGGGCGCGCGGTCTGATGCGTTCCCGCAAACCGGAAAGCGTTGTTGAACAGGCTCAAAAGCTGGTGGAAGCAGGCTATCTGGAAATCGTTTTGACTGGGATTCATACGGGTGGATACGGCGAGGATCTGGAAGAATACAATTTGGCCAAGCTGTTAATTGACCTTCATCAAGTGGAAGGCCTCAAGCGCATCCGCATCAGTTCGATCGAAGCGAGCCAAATCACCGATGAAGTGATCGAGGTCATCAATAACTCCGATCGTGTCGTGCGCCATCTGCATGTACCGCTGCAAGCGGGAGATGACGAAGTGTTGAAACGCATGCGCCGCAAGTATACGACTGCTGAGTTTTACGAAAGAATGGTCAAAGTACGCGAAGCATTGCCAGGAGCAGCGATTACAACAGACGTCATCGTAGGCTTCCCGGGTGAGACCGAAGAGCAATTCTGGAACGGATACGAGTTTATGAAGAAAATCGGTTTTGCCGAGATGCACGTATTCCCGTACTCCATGCGTACAGGTACGCCAGCAGCGCGTATGACGGATCAAATTCCTGATGAGGAAAAGAACGAGCGCGTAGCGAAGCTTCTGGAGCTCAATCAGGAATTGACCTTGGCATACTCCAAGAAATTCGTAGGGGATGTACTGGAAGTCATTCCGGAGCGTCCATATAAAGAAGCACCTGATAGCGGACTTCTGATGGGCTATTCGGACAACTACCTGAACGTCGTCTTCCCTGGCGATGAGAGCATGATCGGCAAGATTTGCAAGGTCAGACTGGATGAACCAGGCTCGGAATACTGCAAAGGGACTTTTGTTCGCGTAGTGGAAACAGAGGCGCTACCTTACCTGAGGGAGCGAGCTATATGAGGGAGATATCGGCAGGAGGCGTTGTATACCAGAAGCAAGACACAGAGTACATGCTCCTATTGATTGAAGACCGCTATGGCAAAGTAACTCTCGCAAAAGGGAAGCAGGAGATGGGCGAGACCATCGAAGAAACGGCTCTGCGCGAAGTTTTGGAAGAAACAGGCGTAGCAGGACGATTGGGGTCCAAGCTCGACATGATCACCTACGTGTATACGCATCCGGTGTCGGGTGAATCCATCGACAAAGAAGTCCATTATTATTTGGTGGAAGCTTACAACACAGAGATCACCGTACAGCTAGAAGAAATCAATGATGTTCATTGGCATCCAGCAAAGGAAGCTTGGGATTTGCAACTGCAACGAGGCTACCGTAACAATGACAGCATTTTTCGCCTTGCATTCGAACAATTAGGGATAGAGGTGTAGTTCTATGAACATGAACAAATATATCGACCACACACTGTTGAAGCCTGATGCTACACAAGAGATGATTGACAAGCTGTGCCAAGAAGCAAGAGAGCACGATTTCATGTCTGTATGCGTAAACCCTTATTGGGTAAAACGCTCTGCTGAACTCTTGGCAGGCTCTGATGTGAAAGTGTGCACGGTTATCGGATTCCCTCTGGGAGCGAGCACTATCGAGTCCAAAGCAGCCGAAACCCGCGATGCGATTGCAAACGGAGCGACTGAGGTAGATATGGTACTGAACGTAGGTGCCCTGAAATCCGGCGATCTGGAAACAGTCAAAAAAGACATCGCTGCTGTGAAGCAAGCTGCTGGCGATATTCTCTTGAAGGTGATTCTGGAAACTTGCCTTTTGACCGAAGAAGAAAAAGTAGTCGCGTGCAAGCTCTCCGTAGAGGCTGGTGCTGATTACGTAAAAACCTCCACAGGATTTTCAACAGGTGGAGCAACGGTTGAAGATATCGCCCTGATGCGTAAAACCGTAGGACCAAATGTAGGCGTAAAAGCGTCCGGTGGCGTTCGTGACGGCGAAACAGCGGTTGCGATGATCGAAGCAGGCGCGAGCCGTGTCGGTACGAGCTCCGGTGTTTCCATTGTAACTGGTGCAAAAACAACAGGCAGCGGATACTAATACGAAAGAAAAGCCTGGCCGAGGAAAGGCCGGGCTTTTTCCGTCCTGCATGCTGATGTTCCTATAGAGAGAGGATAGGGAGCGGGGAGGAGATTAGCAAAATGAAATTTGTTAAAGGAATCGTCATCCTGCTGGCTTTTTATGGGGTAGGCGTAGCTGCGAGCAAATGGCTGCATATTCCCCTGCCTGGTAACCTGGTGGGAATGCTGCTGTTAACACTGGGACTGTGTATGGGATGGATACGAATGGATTGGGTGGAACAAGCGGGTACTTTTCTGATCCGACACATGTTGCTCTTTTTCGTACCGATCATTGTCGGAGTTGCTTCCTATTTAAACGTATTCACGCAAAATCCATTGCCAATCATACTATCGATGGTTCTCGGTCCATTGCTAGTCATGCTTGTGACTGGTGTGGTTGTGCAATGGTATTTGAAGCATCATAAACAAAAATCAGAATCGTCCTTGCAGCAAGAAGGGAGGACTCTGGATGCTTAGTCAATTTTTCGCCATTTTGGTATCGATAGCAGGGTACAAAGGTGCAACAATGATCAACGCTCGATTCCAACGGTTGCAGCCTCTTTTGGTGGCTGTGATCTTGGTCTGGACCATGTGGTGGGCGTTTAGCGGCGATTGGGAGGCATTTGCTGCCGGAGGCCAGTGGATTTCCTTTTGGCTCGGGCCAGCAACGGTTGCACTCGCTATTCCACTAGCTAAACAGATCAAGGAATTTGCTCATATTTGGCGCGGTGTGTTGCTTGGTGTATGTGCAGGCTGTGCAGTTGCGATTTTCGTCGTTATCGGGGTTCATTGGTTTCTGGGTTCAGATGAGCTCGTATACAAAAGCATGCTTAGCAAATCCGTGACCACCCCGATTGCGTTAGAGCTGAGCCGTTCCATAGGTGGGGAACCTGCACTTGCAGCCTTTTTTACCGCATTGACAGGGATGGTTGGTGTCATGATTGCCCGTCCTGTTCTCAAATGGGGTAGGATCACAGATGATTGGGCAATCGGGATCGCTATCGGTACGAGTGCACACGCCATTGGTACGGCTAGCTTGAACCGCGTTTCTCCTGTTCAAACGGCAGCGTCCAGCGTCGCAATGATCGTGGCAGGAGTCATTACTTCAATCTACTTGATACCATTTTCTTTCTAAAGGTGAGGTCAGTAGGACGACGCTTATCAGGGATTAGCCATTGAATAAACCGAGCAATCTGCGGAACGAATGGCAGTGCGACCAACGAGCAGACGAGATTGAAGATAGTCTGTGAATGGGCGATTTGCATAGAAGGACTATCCGTTAAAAATGCACTGACGAGGGCAAGCTGGGAAAGAAACGGTAAAAAAACAATCGCGCCTGCGACGTTAAAGAGCGTATGGCACCATGCGACCTGCTTGGATGCCGTATTCGTGCCAATAGCAGCGATGACAGCGGTAAAGCAAGTCCCGACGTTCGCTCCCAATACGATGGCGAGTGCCGTTTCCATCGAAAGAATTTGATGACTGAGCAGGCCCATCGTGATCACGGTCGTAGCGGAACCGCTATGGATGAGAGCGGTGAAAATGATCCCGGTAATCAAACCGATCCAGATCGAATGGCTGCTCTCCAGAAAAAGCGAACGAAACGTCTCAGACTGCTCCAAAGGCTTCGCCATGACTTTCAATGTATCGATTCCTAGGAAGATCAGTCCGAAGCCGGCGACGATAAGACCAATGCAACGAATGTTTCGGCGCGGCATCAGCCATAGTGCGACTCCAATGAGAAGCATGGGGATGGCAAAGGACTCGAGCTTTAGCGCAACCAGCTCCGTTGTCACTGTCGTGCCCAGATTGGTTCCCAAAATGATGCCGACGGTTTGTGTGAACTGGATGATGCCTGCGTTCGTCAGCCCGATCGTCAGGACGGTTACCGCACTGGAGCTTTGCAAGATAAAAGTAGCGAAGAGACCAATCCAGAAGCTATGGAGCGGGGTACGAGTAAAGCGCCCCATCCATTCTTCCATTTTTTTGCCGGCGAGGTTTTGAAAGCCGGAGCGCATGGCGTACATACCGAAAAGAAAAAAAGTGAGCCCAAAGGTAAAAGGGGCGAGGATGGAGACTATCACAAGATACGTTCCTCCCTGTCCATTTTTAGCAAGTTACTATAACGCTATGCCTGTACAAGGGCAAGCATGACAAGAGGAGGAATAGCTGCATGGCACGTGTGCTATTGAATCAACATCGGAAAAAGCGGTTAGAAGTAGGCCATCCGTGGATTTTTCAATCAGAGGTATTAGAAATTCAAGGGGATGTAGAACCAGGTGAAATCGTCGAGGTCACCAATCACAAAGGACATTTTTTGGCAAAGGGCTACATCAACCCTGCTTCACAAATGATCGTGCGCATTTTGAGCTACGACCAAAAGGAAGAGATCGACTATGACTTCTTCTTGCGCAAAATCAAGCAGGCGGCAGAATTCCGGACGAGATTTGTGGACAACCCACGGGCTTGCCGTGTCATTTACGGGGAAGCCGATTTTTTGCCAGGACTCATCGTCGACCGCTACGAAGACACATTGGTTGTCCAAGTCCTCTCATTGGGGATGGAGAAGCGAATCGATTGGATTCGAGATGCACTGGTAGAGGTATTTGCACCGACTGGTATTTATTTGCGCAATGATGTACATGTCCGTGAACTGGAAGGTCTGACACAGGGAAAAGAAGTCCTGTACGGAGAGTGTCCGCGTGAAGTATTGATCGAAGAAAACGGATTGAAATACTATGTGGATATCGTAGAGGGGCAAAAGACCGGCTTTTTCTATGATCAGCGGGAAAATCGTGCTTCCATCGCGCCATTGATGAAAGGCTGGGGTGAAAAGCACGGCATTTCCCTGTCGAGCATGGAAGTAGACGGTGAGACAAAGCAGGTGCCAGTAGACAAGCGTGGTAAAGCGGTTAAAAATCCGTTTTGGGATGGCGCTGAGGTATTGGAATGCTTTACACACACTGGTTCCTTTACCCTGAATGCTTGCAAGCACGGTGCGAAAAAAGTGACAGCCCTCGATATTTCCGACCACGCTATCGAAACAGCGAAGCGAAACATTACACTCAATGGCTTCTTGCATCGTGTTGATTTTGTGGTGGCCAATGCGTTTGATTACTTGCGTGAAAATGTCGAGGCAGGCAAGAGCTGGGATGTGGTCATTCTTGACCCACCAGCGTTTGCGAAATCGCGTGGGGCAGTGAAAGGCGCTTGCCGCGGTTACAAAGACATTAACTTAAACGGGATGAAGCTCGTTCGTCCAGGCGGATTTCTCGTTACAGCGTCTTGCTCGTACCATATGTCACCTGAGCTGTTCCTGCAAACGATTCAAGAGGCAGCGGTCGATGCGAAAAAAATTCTACGCCTGATTGAATGGCGAGGCGCGGGCAAGGATCATCCACAAATCAGTGGGGCTGATGAGGCTCATTACTTGAAATTTGCCATCTTTGAAGTAAGAGATCGTCGATAGAGAAAAAGAAAAACAGCGTCCGTTTTAATAGGGCGCTGTTTTTCTTTTGGCTTCAGTCTGACTTAAGACTTTGGTTTTTCAAAAATCAATTCGAAGTATTTGGCCATACCGTCGCCCCCGATGCTTGGAGCAAAGATTTGCACCAAACGCCAGCCTTCCTTGGCGTGCTCGTGGACAACGGTCTGATAATCTTCTTTTGGTTGGCGTCGAAAAGAGGACAGCTCAACTCGGACGAATTTGTATTCAAACATGTTCTTTCCCCCCGCTTGTATCGTCTCTCTTTTTATACGCGCGACGAGCGGAAAGAGTTGCAAAAGAATGTGAATCATTTCGAATAAAGAAATAAGTGCTCATGACAATTGCTTGTCATTTTTTACACGCCTGACGAGATCGAGAGCCTGCTTGAACCCCAGTTCCTTGCCTAAAAAGACTTGTCCTTCGGCGGGGGTAGAAGCGCGGGCCTGGCTTAAGTTCTGAAGCTCGTGGGACAAGAGATGCTCGAGCAGATATAGCTGTACCTGACCAATTTCCCGTTCGCTTTTCCGATCACGCTCCTTGAATTTAGCCCGCTGCTGACTTTCCTCCACGTACTTGTCAATATCATCCTCCAAAAAATGGGAGGCATTGCAGATGATATGGCGGTAGTCATCCGTCTTAGAGGGAATGGTACGGATGGTGTGGCCGAGATGGGCGAGGAGAAATTTGTTCAAGACGATTGGATCTCGGGTGTAGTTGTTATGCAGCAGGGAGTATTCCCCAAAGAAAGACCCGCTTTCCTTATCATAGCTGTGCAATAAAGTGTAAGAAGAGCAATATGTGCAGTACAACAAATAATCTCTCATGGAAATCCCTCCAAAAAATAGCTCCATGACAGGAATTTTATTTATATGGTATGAGAAAAAACGTGAGCAGGTGATACTTGCTTCTCTTGTTTTTGGCGTTTGGTTTGTGTATGCTAAATGACGGGCTCGGCCCGGTAAATAGAGCAGATGTTGGGCTTTTGCATAGCATAGGAGAGAGTAGAAACTGGGTAGACTCTCCGGTTTCATACGGAGGGGAAAGGAGCATGACACAGATGGGAAATCAAAAGATCCGACTGGGCATTATTTATGGAGGAAAATCCTCAGAGCATGAAGTTTCATTGCGTACGGCCATGTCCATTATGCAGGCCGTGGATGCAAATAAATATGAGGTAACACCTGTGTACGTTCAATTGGATGGCTCTTGGGTGACTGGTGAAACACTGGCAGGACAACTGCCGGATAAGATCGAAGCATTGCGCTTATCGGCAAAAACACCAGCCATTACCGAGACAACAGAGACAGGGCAAGAGCTGGCAATCGCAAGCAAGCAAGGATCGCTGTTTGCCATGAATGAGCAAATGGATGTTGTTTTCCCTGTGGTTCACGGACCATTTGGCGAAGATGGGACGATCCAGGGACTGCTGGAATTGGCGAATATCCCGTACGTAGGAACCGGAGTAATGGCTTCCGCTGTCGGAATGGATAAATGGATGATGAAGACCGTCTTTGCACAGGCTGGACTTCCGCAAGTGAAATATGTAGGCTTACTGCGCTCGCAATGGGAAAAAGGCCAGGACGATGTCATGGATCGGATCGAGCGTGAACTCGGCTATCCGTGTTTCGTCAAACCAGCGAATATGGGTTCCAGCGTAGGGATTAACAAAGCGAAAAATCGTGAAGAGCTCAAGCACGCATTAGAGGTAGCTGCCAAATTTGACCGCAGATTGATCGTGGAAGAGTTCGTTCAAGCACGTGAATTGGAGATTGGCGTTTTGGGGAATGAAGAGCTGATGACATCTGTCGTTGGGGAAGTCATTGCCGCTAAAGAATTTTACGATTACGAAGCCAAGTACAAGGGGGCGGGAACAGAGCTCTCCATTCCTGCCATCGTTCCCGCGCATGTATCCGAACAAATCGCGGAAATTGCCAAGAAGGCATTCCAAGCACTCGATGGCTCTGGCCTTTCCCGCGTTGACTTTTTCTGGGATGAGAAAAACGACAAGCTCTATATCAATGAAGTGAATACAATGCCAGGCTTTACGCCGTTTAGTATGTATCCAATGCTTTTCCAAGCAGCGGGTGTAAGCTACAGCGAGCTGATCGATCGTCTGGTGCAACTCGCTATCGAGCGACATGCGGATAAAGGTCGCAACGTCGTCGATGCGGAAGAGTTGGATTAATCATGAGAAAAAAGATGCTGATGAATCGGCATCTTTTTTCTTTTTGTGTAGGATGATGGAACTAATTTCTGTCAGACTATCTCTCCTAACTGTACATGCTGAATATTATCACTTGAAATGAGAATGATAATCGTTTACATTATTTATGGGACGTTTTACCAGTTATGTAAGTCACAATGCTTGAATAAAAAAATGGATCAAGCAAGAGGAGAGGTAACATGTTCGTAGTCAAGCATATCGCAGAGCATGCAACGATGCAGAGCTTTCTCAATTGTTATCTCCGAGAAACAGGTAGGGGCGAGTGGATCAATCGGAAAGACGAGATTACGAAGCAGCTAACGAAAATCATACAACCGAGTTCAACAGGTACGTACCTTCATTGCGAACTCCCGCATCAGGGGATTTCCCTCTATGTCGGTGTCAAATATCATTCGGTGACAGGCAGGCATTTGTTTCATTATCCAGCTTGCTACCGAAGTGGTGACTGTACTCGTTTCGTTCAGGCGGACTATTTGACATTAGCGGTTCTTTTGATTAAAGAACTAACGCTTCAGCATGGGGAAAATGCAGTTCCAGATGAATTAGTCTTGCGTATGATTCAAAGCTGCCAAAGCATTGAGAAATTTGTTAGGACTCGCCAAAGTAATGCGGAGAGTTTATATGGAGTGGAACAAAGCTTCATCGAAGCAGAGCAGGCACTTTTGTTCGGTCACTTGTTCCATCCAACACCGAAGAGTCAGCAAGGAATTCCTGAGGCCAAGCAAGCGTTGTATGCACCGGAGTGTTGCGGGAAGTTTCAACTCCACTTGTTTGCTGCCCATCCGTCGATTGTTCACGAAAAATCTGGGTTAACAGAATCCGCTACGCAATTACTGAAGGGTGAGTTTCCTTCGATATCTGATGTCGATCCATCATTTTCAATCGTCCCGATTCATCCACTTCAAGCAGAATGGTTGCTTGAACAGGTAGCCATACAATCCTTGATCGAGAAAGGGTTGCTTCTTTACTTGGGACCAGCGGGTGAGGAGTATATAGCAACATCCTCTCTCCGAACGGTTTATCATCCTGAAAAGAAATATATGCTCAAGCTATCCGTCCCAATCAAAGTTACGAATTCTTTACGGATCAATAAGTTAAGTGAGATGGAGATTGGTTTAGAGGCGAAGCACCTTTTTGAAACAGGGATCGGTGAGGTGAGTCGCAAGTATCCGGGCTTTGGCTTTATCTCTGATCCGGCTTACATCACAATCATGTTGGAGCAGGAGGAAGAAACGGGATTTGAAGTAATCCTGCGTGATAATCCCTTTATGGGGAGTAATGTAGAGCAAGTCACGCAAATCGCTGCGCTTGTGCAAGATCCACTTCCTGGTTACAAGAGTAGGTTGGCAACGATCATTCACCATCTGGCACAAAAGGAAGGTAAGGCACTGGAAGTAGTTAGTTTGGAATGGTTTAAGCGGTATGTAGATATTTCATTGAAGCCAATGGTATGGCTCTATCTAAAGTACGGAATCGGCTTGGAAGCCCATCAACAGAACAGTGTTGTCACTCTTAAAGACGGATACCCCGATCAGTTCTTTTATCGTGATAATCAAGGCTACTATTTCTCAGAATCGATGCAAGAAGTATTAGAGACAGAATTGCCTGGGGTTGGCAAGGCGAGTAGGAACATTTACAAAGACCATCTTGTTGACGAGCGTATCACCTATTATATGATTTTTAACCATATGTTTGGACTCATTAATGGATTTGGAACGGAAGGATTAATTGATGAACAAAACTTATTGGCAGAGATGCATGAGGTTTTGACGGAGTTTTTACCGATGAATCGAGAGGCGTCGAAGTTTTTAGAGAATCTACTTACTCGCGAACAGCTTCCGTGTAAGGCGAATCTGCTCACGCGCTTCTATGATCTGGATGAATTAACCCAACCGGAAGAGAGATCATCTGTTTTTGTTTACATAGATAATCCTTTATCAAAAGTAAAGCAGACCGAAAAGGCTGGGCTGCATGCTTTTGGATAGCTTGCTAGCATCTAGCTTGAAGAGATTTGGAGGATATAAGGTATGGAGTTAACAATACAAGATTTCTCGGTTGAAGAGGCACTTCACTCGACACAGTACGTGCAGGTGAGAAGAAGGGTGTTTCGACAATGCATCGAGTCTTTGTTATATGAGGGAATTTTGATTCCTGAGACCCTACAAGAGGGTGAAGAAACGATTTACACGCTACATGGGCTTGATGAGGGGGATCTGCCTGTTCGCTATCATTGCCGAGGGCGGAGGAGTGCGAGTTTTGGGCTGGTTCGTTTAGGGAAGGCCCCCGTTACTCGTGTTGTTTACGATCAAAGCGGAGTCGCACAGCAAGAGTCTGAAGCGGTTTCCCTCACTCGTTTTTTAGTGGAAATCTTCCGAATGAATACGGTAGATGAACAAAGACTGAAGCTATTTGCCAATGATTTGGAACAAACGTTGTTAAAGGATACATTGTCCCAATACTATCGGGTACAAAATGATATTCGGATGCAGGGCAAATCGTACGATGAGCTGGAAGGTGATCTGATGGACGGTCACCCTTACCATCCTAGCTATAAATCACGTGTTGGATTTACCTACGTAGATCATTTTGCCTATGGTCCTGAATTTAAGGAGGAAGTTCATTTTCTTTGGTTAGCGGTAAAAAAACAACATTCTCAAGTGTCCATTGATCAAGGCAGAAATTTCGATGACCTTCTTTTGGCTGAAATAGGCAAGGAACAAAAAGAAGTCTTTCAGCAAATCATCATCAATCATGGATGCGATCCCGATCAGTATGCCTTCGTGCCTGTCCATCCTTGGCAGTGGCGTAATCATATCGTGCCTGGATTCTTGGACGATATCCATCGCAAAGAGATCATTGTGCTAGGAGTAGGCACTGATGGTCATCGTCCGCAACAATCCATCCGCACCTTTGCTAACAAAAGTAATCCGCATAAACCGTATCTTAAACTCTCGATCAACGTAGTGAATACTTCAGCGCCACGTCATCTCACGCCGCACTCACTGGCAAGTGCCCCCATTGTTTCGAGGTGGCTCAAGGGGATTACGGACGCAGATTCGTATTTACGAGACGTGCAAAAGGTGATCATGCTTCAAGAGTTTGCGGCAGTGGCATACGATCCTCCGCCTGCTTCTGAACTGGTGGAAATGGTTACATTCGGGGTAATTGGGTGCATGTGGAGAGAAAGTCTCATCTCTCATCTCGAAGCGGGAGAAGATGCCGTTCCTTATAACGTATTAGCGGCAGTAGAAGTGGATGGGGTGCCATTCATTGATCGTTGGATTCGTGAGCAAGGGCTGGAGAATTGGCTTGCGCGATTATTGGAAAGCAGTGTATTGCCAGTCGTTCATATTCTTGTGAAACACGGAATTGCAATGGAAACCCACGCGCAGAATATGATCCTGGTGCATCGGGATGGTGTCCCTTCTCGTGTAGCATTGAAGGATTTCCATGAAGATTTGATTTTTTGCCAACCGTTCTTGAGTGAACCAGACAAATGCCCGAACTTCGCGGAAGTGCATGAATATTACGAAACGAAGCCCGATGATGTGATGTTTCACATGAATGAAACATCAACAGTCAGAGATCTGACATTGGAGACTTTATTTCTGATCAATCTGGGGCAACTCGCACGGCTGTTAGAGGAGCACTACGGATATGCCGAAGAGCAATTCTGGGAGATGGCCGTTAAGGTATTGGAGGGTCACCAACAACGTTTCCCGGAATTGGCGGAGCGATTTACGCGATTTGATCTGTTTGTTCCAAGCGTGCAGGTAGAGAAATTGACCAAGAAAAAGCTATATACGACGAACGAGAACTATCATTTACATGAAGTTCCCAATCCTTTGTTCGAGGCAAGGAAAAGGCTTCATTCCATGGCTGTGGGAGGTTACTAGCATGTTCATAGTGAATCAAAATGAGATTTCTGTGCATGAAATGGAGAGACATAAGCAAGGATTCGAAAGCATGGATCATTTTCGACAGCCGGAAGGAAAGAGGTACGCAGTCTGCATAGCTGACCCACTTAACGTGATCAGTCTTGTTCAATATTTGCGTGAGCATAATGCCTCGGTGCTGTTAATTCATGGGGAAACGCCAATGGAAACAGCCTATCAGATGGCAGTGAAGGCAAGGTGTTATGGGCTTGTTTATCAGGAGACGAAGCATTTCATGTCCATCACGGATAAACAACAGAGCGAGAAACCATCGCTCTACCAATATAGCTCAGGTACTACAGGAGACGCGAAGCTAATCGGGAGAAGCTGGGAGGATATCCAAACAGAAATTCATGCCTACAACCAGTTGTTTCAGGGAGAGGAAGCGTTAACCCCGATCGTGCTGGCATCGGTGACACATTCGTATGGATTGATATGTGGAGTTTTGGCAGCGCTGGAACGAGGTAGTAGTCCTTCGATTGTGACGCACAAAAATCCCAAGTTTGCTTTGCAAGTGATTCAAGGTACTCCCCAGCACATTGTTTATGGTCTGCCAGTCTTTTATCACATCTTATCTAGCTTTACGCGAGAGCAGGTACGCTTTCACCGGTTAATGACATCAGGAGCTCCTATGCCAGAAGGCTTGTTTCTAAAGCTACAAGGCATGAGCGACATCTTGATGCAACAATATGGATGCTCCGAGGCGGGGTGCGTCAGTATGAGTAAACAGATGCGGACACATACAGATCTGGGGGTTCCCCTTTCCCATGTAACAATGACAACAGGTGATAATGAAGAACAACCCGGTGAAATAAAGATTTGGAATGGCCAGAACGAAATAGCGACGCAGGATTTAGGTTTCTGGACAGGAGAAGGACATATTCAATTTGTATCAAGGATGGATGATGTGATAAACGTCTCTGGCTTAAAAGTATTTCCTTTAGAGGTCGAGGACGTCATTTTGAAAATGAGTGGGACAAAAGAAGTGGTCGTGTATCGTGGACGTCATCCGGTCATGGGAGAGGTTGTGAAGGCGCAGGTTATTACTGAGGGAGGAACTACTCCTGAACAAATCAGGGAATGGTGCCAAGATCGTTTGCCAGGCTATAAAGTCCCATTTGAAATCCAATGTGTGACGAGCATTCCTAAGACAGCCACAGGAAAAATCAGCCGTCGATTATTAGAAATGGAGACGATCAGCAAATGACACGAACAGAAAGAATCGAGCAAATCCATACGATCATGACCGAAAAATTAAAATTATCGCATATCCTCACGCTAGAGGAGTCCATGCGATTAAATGAGGATCTACATATTGATTCGATTATGCTATTACAACTGATTGTTTATATCGAGGAAGATTTGCACTTGGTAGTTCCTGCTCATGAGTTAGATCCACGAATCTTCCAAACTGTTGGATCACTCCTTACTTTTGTTGAACAGCTGGAACCGCAGCATGTATCGAATTAGCGTCTATCCAAACATCGAGTGGGGGATACAGAATGGTTAAGGTTCATTGCATTATTTCATGCCTATGCGAAGTGATTAAGCGCCGCACAAAGATTGATTATCGTCCCTATTATTTTGGTATATGGGATGCCGAGTATTCCATTACGGATCAAGGTGCAGTCACGTATTATATTGATAACCATGAGGAGATTATCAAGGGTTATGAACGACTTTTCCGAGCAAAAGTAACAGAATGGTATGATCATTCCCAAGATAAAGCCTCCAATTTGGACACGTTCTTAGAGTTAATTGATAAGCGTACTGAGGATCAGTTTGTCCTTGTTCAGATTGACATGTCGCTGGTTCCAGAGCGAGATAATAAATTTGCGTTGAAGCCATTCCCGCATTTTTTGATGATTTCAAAGACGGAGAACGAAGATGAGTGGTTTATGTTTGACCCGGATTTTCGTTGGGAGGGCAATGTGAAGAAGGAGACGGTGATCAAAGCCTTCTTAGAAAATCCGTTTGGTGGCGGCTTTATGGTAGATGCGAGTGAAATTAAGGAACCAACCTATGAAATGATCCACGACTATTTCTACGGCGCACTCAAACGTGATCATAATCCCTTTACGCTTGAGTTGAAGCAATTGATTACAGACATGGCAGAAGGGCGCAATGGATACAACTTGGACATGTTGCTTACGGCAGTGACTCAGGTGAAGGTGATTGCGATCCGTAAATACAGCTACGAGTATGCATTCCTATATCTGCAAGATTACTTGCAATACCATCGTGATGAGTTTTTGCGCATCGCATATAAAGTGGAGGACATCTACCAAGGGTATACGACAGCTCAGTACTTGTCTGTCAAAATGGCGATGACCAAGAATATGGCGTTGTTACCGCCGATTATCGAGGCGTTAGAAGAGATTGATCTGATTGAACTTGAAGTGAAAAAAGAGTTGGAACGTCAGTTTGTTCTGTGGACCCAAATGGATAAAAGTCTTGTCACTGTAGACGAAAAAGGGTGGAGGTAAAGGTCAAATGAAACTCTCATTGTGCACAATCACTTTTCGCCACCAGTTAATTTCGTTTGCACAGATTGTTCGGTTTGCTCATCGTCATCATTTTGATGGAATCGAGTTATGGGGAACCCACGCTCAACATTTGTACGATCATGATCGATTAGAGATGGAGGAGCAGGTAAGGTTGATCAGGGATCAAGGCATGAGTATCTCCATGCTTAGCGATTATCTGGATATTGCTACTTCATCTGGATTTCAGCGTACACTGGAAAAGGCAAAAAGACTCATTTCACTGGCGAAATGGCTACATGTAAAGCAAATCAGGACGTTCGCTGGACAGAAGGCGAGTAATGAAGTTGGGCCAGAAGAGCGGGCACGCTATGTGCATCATCTGCAAATCTTGTGTAAGATGTGTCATGAGCACGGGATTCAGCTCTTGGTCGAAACACATCCGAACACGCTCACAGATTCTATGAGTTCTACACTTGCTTTGTTGCAGGAAGTCAATCATCCTGTACTAAAAGTGAATCTTGATTTTCTTCATGTCTGGGAATCAGGTGCTGATCCGATCGATGCGTACGAGCAATTGAGACCGTGGGTAGCTCATTATCATTTGAAAAATATTTCTTCATCGAATTATCTGCCGGTATTCGCTCCGCATAATGTATATGCCCCGAACGGCGATCGTGAGGGAATGGTACTGCTCGGTGAGGGTGTTGTAGATTATGGACCTATTTTAGAAAAAATTGCAGATACAGATTATTTCGCATCTATTGAATGGTTTGGTCAGAGTCCGCAGTGTGTTTTGGCTGAAGAGGTAGAGTGGTTGCGGAAGGCAATGATGGTTAGTGCGTAAGTGAAAATGGTCGGAGGCGCAGGGGTGCTTCCGATCTTTTTTTCGTGCAACAAGAAACCAAGTGCTTCCAGCGAGCGTCTACGTATTGATCACTTATTCGGGAGGACACTTGATGAAAAAACGCTTATTGCTCTCATGCTTGCTGATTTCCTTGCTGGGCATCCTTGTCCCTGGACAAATCAATGCCTCTGCTCCAGCAAAGGTAGACCCACGCAAGCCAGAACCAGTCATCATCTACAAAGTAGCCCTAGATGGAAAAACCACCAAAACTGTTACAAACATGCCCTTGATGCACCGGGCA
Source organism: Brevibacillus sp. BC25 (assembly GCF_000282075.1). NCBI lineage: Bacteria > Bacillati > Bacillota > Bacilli > Caryophanales > Paenibacillaceae > Brevibacillus > Brevibacillus sp. BC25. The sequence goes on along the minus strand of NZ_AKIX01000110.1, from coordinate 33,483 downwards.
AGCATGTCGCCATCGAGCAGATTTGTATACGGGGAGCGAATCGGATACGGAAAGGCAGACCGAACCACACCTTACTTGTACGATATGCAAACAAAAAAGATGACGCAGCTATCCGGCTTTGGCAAATGGTCGCCGAAGCAGGACGCGCTCTACGTTCGTGAAAATGGCGGTATCGTGAAGCTCAGTCTGCCAGACGGCAAAAAAACGGTACTCGTCCCGACAGCAGCCCAGTATCCCGTCCTTGATTTTTCCGTTTCACCGGATGAGCAGTACATGGCGTTTACCCGGATGGACATGCTCTCTTCCAATACCAAAGTAAGCGGTCACTTGTACTTGCAGCATCTGCCTACGCTTAAAATGAAAAAGAATGACCAGTATGAATGGCGGAGTGGAGCAGACGAAGAAATGTATTACTGGGTGCCGAATTCGAAAAAGCTGTTTTACAGAACACAAACAGCATACAAGGAGTTAGACTTACCGACTGGCCTGAAATACGATCACAATATGACCACATTTCCTTCTTACTCCAACGATATGAAGTACCGTTACATCCGAACAATGACAGAAGAATACATGCTGGATTTGCAGACGGGGAAAAAGGTCAATTTGAAAGATCCCGTGTTCACTGAGAGTTACCTGGACAAGATTGTTTGGTCGCCATCAGGACATCAGATGGCAGTAGAACAGCACTCTCGTACTTCCAATTCTCAAGATTCGTATATGTACATTCAATCATGCAAACAAGTCACGAAATGCGGCTATCCATTTGGTTCTCCTGACAAGGGAATGCCAAGCTATTATAATTTAAGTGACAATCATCGCATCATCGGCTGGGCAAAGGATGGGAAGTCGTACTATGTAGCTGATCTCGCATCGATCCACTATAGCGATTTTCCGCCTGAAAAGTTGGGTCCTTCCAATAATGTCATTGAACTGCGATGATTTCTCCGTGAGTTCGCTTTCGTAGTAAAAAAGAAGCCGTCTCCCGTTTCATACGAGAGGCGGCTGTTCTTTTTCTCTTATTCGTGAACTTCCAGATCAGTGATAAGCGTCCATAATGACATACCTTTGGAGGCTTTAAACAGGAAAGCGTGTTTGTCATCACGCAGCGGCAGTAAAGCATGCAGCGCCTCTGCTTTTGTGGCGAAATGCAGCTTGTTCCCCGTGTAAGCATCATGGAGATGGCGTGAATCCTCACCGACTGTCACAAGTAGCTCGAAGCGCTCAGCGATGTCTTGAATCGAGGCTCCGACACCCGCGTGCATAGATGCACTTTCTGGACCGAGCTCATACATGTCACCTAGCACGACGACTCTTGCGCGCTCAGGGTACAGCTCAGCAAACGTCCGTACGGCAGCCTCCATGGAGACGGGGCTTGCATTGTACGCATCACTGATATACACAGCACCGTGCTTGGAGTTCATTTGCTCAAACCGCATGGCGGAGAGCTGAACGGTAGACAAGGCGTGTGTGATTTGCTCCGTATCCATTCCGAGCCTCTTGGCAATCGCGACAGCAGGCAGTGCATTCAGGACACTGTGGCGGCCATGCAACGGCAGGAATGCCTCGAAATGCCCCCCGGAGGCAAAGCATACTTTGAAACGAGTCCCACCTTCAACCGTTTCGATTTGCTCGGCCCAAATATCCGCCTTCTCATTAACAGAGTAGTACATGATTTCACCCGGATACAGATGGGCTATCAGCCGTAGATACTCCGAATCCTTGTTGAGCAGCACGAGCCCGTCAAGAGCGGTATGAGGAAGCAGCTCTGCCTTTGCGAGAGCAATTTTTTCACGCGTGCCAAAATACTCAATATGGGATTCTCCGATAAAGGTAATCACGCTAATATCTGGTTGGACCAACGAAGCGAGCAGATCGATTTCCCCGGCGTGGTTCATCCCGAGCTCTAGTACAGCAGCTTGATGCTTTTCTTCCATCTGCAATAACGACAAAGGTACACCGATGTGGTTGTTGAAGTTTTTATACGTCTTGTATACGGGCGAACGGCTCCCTAGTACATGGGCCACGATGTCCTTCACGGTTGTTTTCCCGATACTTCCGGTAATGGCGATGCGAGGGAACGAAAAACTTTTCCGATAAGCGGCAGCCAGCTTTTGAAAGCCACGCAGTGTATCATTTACGAGAATTAACCCAAAATCATTCGGCAAGTTCACAGGAATCTTCTCCTGATTCGAAACGAGTGCAGCTACAGCTCCTTGTTCAGCTGCTTGTAACAAAAAATCATGCCCATCCCGTGCGCCGCCTGTCAGCGCTACAAACAAAGATCCCGCAGTCAGCTCGCGGGTATCAAAGTGAACGGATGACAAGGCAAGCCCTGGGGAACCAGCGAGCAAAATCCCTTCTGCGTTGATTGCTGCTTGATCCAGTGCAATTGGTTTCATCTGCACGAACTCCTTTTTCTTGTTATCCTGTTTCAACCTCGAAGTCATGCTACCATGCGCTAGGTAGCGCCGCAAGACAAAAGTGAGGGAATGTGATACGATCATTTCTTACATACATAACTATCCACATACTGGGGAAGAAAGGAGTCTCCCATGGAAAAAAGTATTTTTACCAAAATCATGGACGGTGAAATTCCTGCTCGTATCGAGTATGAGGACGAGCACGTCATTGTCATCCACGATATTGCACCAAAAGCACGCGTTCACTTGTTGATTATCCCGCGTAAGCCAATTCCCACGCTAATGGATGTAAGCGCCGAGGACCTGCCGCTGATTGGGCATATTCACCATGTAGCACAACTCTTGGCGAAAAAGCTGGAACTGCCAGGTTTTCGCCTGATTAACAACTGTGGTAAAGAGGGTGGACAAGAGGTTTTCCACATCCATTATCACTTTTTGTCCGGTTTTTACGAATAAAATTGAACTAAAGGTTGACCTTCTTTAGTCATCTATCCTATAATGAAGTGTGACAGTCTGTTCGTACGTTCGACTCAGGCGTCCCACGGTTTTAGCGGAGGGAGGGAAGACAAATGGCAGAAATTCGAGTCAAGAAAAACGAGTCTTTGGATAGCGCACTTCGCCGCTTCAAGCGTGAAAGCGCAAAATCCGGGGTGATGGCGGAACTGCGTAAACGTCGCCACTTTGAGAAGCCTAGCATTAAGCGCAAGAAGAAATCCGAAGCAGCTCGCAAACGCAAGTTTTAATTGACGGAGGGCTCATCATGAGTGTAATGGAGCGACTCGATCAAGATATGAAGCAAGCAATGAAGGACAGAGCTGCTCTAAAACTCTCTGTTATTCGCATGGTGAAAGCCGCATTAAAGAACGAAGAGATTAACAAGGGCAGACTTTTGTCTGAAGACGAAGTGCTGACCATCTTGACTCGTGAGTTAAAACAACGCCGTGAATCCCTCCACGAATTTGAGAAGGCAGGCCGCGTGGAACTTGCCTCGAAAACGCGCGAAGAGATCGACGTGCTCTCCGCTTACTTACCCGCTCAGCTTAGCGAAGACGAAATTCGTGATATCGTTCGGGAAGGTATCGCAGCTACCAATGCCTCCTCCAAAAAGGAGATGGGCAAAGTGATGGGTGCGATCATGCCGAAAGTGAAAGGCAGAGCAGACGGAAACCTCGTGCAAAAGATTGTATCTGAGGAACTACCATCGTAGACGAGAGTAACACCTCATATAGATACGAACAGAAAAACTCAACCTGTAAAGGTTGGGTTTTTCTTTTTTCCAGAATGTGAAATAAATATGAAACAATTGCCTCCCTCTTTCGTATACCTTATTGCACATACGTTGAAGCTGATAGAAGGAAAGGAGGTACATGCAATGAGTGCAGCAAGGCTAGTAAAAAGCCGCGTGCGATTGCTTTTTTCACTTCTTTGCCTGATTATGGGAATGACGATGCTTCTTGCTCCCGCATCCACAACAGCCCAGACCTATCAAAAAGCTGTTTGGATTCCAGTAGATAGCACGATCGAGCGAGGATTGGAGAGCTTTTTGCACAGAGCATTTGCTGACGCACAGGAGCAGCAAGCAGACCTTGTTATCTTGCATATCAATACGCCAGGTGGAGAAGTGAACGCTGCCGACCAGATTGGGCAGTTGATCCGTCAGGCTCCCATGCATGTGATAGCCTATATTGATAACCAGGCTTTTTCAGCGGGAACGTACATCGCCTTGAATGCAAATGAAATTATTATGACTCCAGGCAGTAGCATGGGGGCAGCCACACCGATTGACTTGGCAGGGAATGCAGCAGATATCAAGTTCATTTCCGGTTGGAGCAATAAAATGAGGGCGGCAGCTGAATTGAACAATCGCAATCCTGACGTTGCTCGCGCGATGGTGGAAATCGATACAGAGTTCCCGGGATTAAAGCCAAAAGGCACGGTGCTTTCTCTCGATGCCCAACAAGCGAAGCGATTAGGTTATGCAGATGATGTGGTCTCAAATAAGGAAGAGCTGCTCAAAAAGCTCGGACTTCAGCCAGATTCCCTTCAGGCGATTGAGCCAACAGGTGGAGAGCTAGTCGCTAGATGGGTGACGAGTCCGATTGTGATGAGTCTTTTGCTCATCATTGGGTTGGGCGGAATTGTAGTAGAACTGTTTGCCCCTGGCTTTGGTGTCGCAGGGACGATTTCGCTCGTCGCGTTCAGTCTATACTTCTTTGGACATTATGTAGCGGGATTTGCCAACTGGTTGCACATCGGACTGTTTGTCATCGGAATCTTACTGATGCTTCTGGAAATTTTTCTTCCGGGCGGCATTGTCGGTGCGATTGGTTTCGTGAGTATTGTGACAGGTCTCGTAATGGCAGCCTATGACACGCAGCAAGGGCTTGCATCGCTGGGTGTGGCTGCTCTAATCACGGCAATTGTAACGTTCATGTTAGTGAAGAAGTACGGGGTCAAAGGTCTATTCAACAAGTTTGTCTTGGGTGACACGCAGCGCAATGAAGAAGGTTACGTAGCTCCGCGCGATCAGCGTGAGCTGGAAGGAAAATCAGGCATCGCCCTAACTCCATTGCGCCCGGCAGGGGTCGTCAAGGTGGGAGGAAAACGAGTGGATGCAGTATCGGTTGGTGGTTTCATTGAAGCCGGTACCGCCATCACCGTGGTACAAGTAGAAGGCACGCGTATCGTCGTTGCCGAACTAGAACAAAAGGAGTGAGCACTTCATGTTTGAAGGCGGTTTGATTCCCCTTATTTTTATGGTGGCAGTAGCCATCGTCGTACTTTCAGTTTTCTTCTCGTTCGTACCAGTCATGCTCTGGATTTCTGCACTGGCTTCCGGTGTGAATATTGGGATTATTACCCTCGTCGCAATGCGCTTGCGTCGCGTCGTACCATCTCGTATCGTGAATCCGTTGATTAAAGCGCGTAAAGCGGGCTTGCAGCTGGATACAAACCAATTGGAGAGCCATTATCTCGCAGGCGGTAACGTAGACCGTGTAGTAGATGCGCTCGTAGCAGCACAACGCGCAGATATTCCACTTGGCTTCGAACGCGCAGCAGCAATTGATCTGGCTGGTCGTGATGTATTGGAAGCGGTACAAATGAGCGTTAACCCGAAAGTGATTGAAACACCTGTGGTAGCAGCAATGGCAAAGGACGGTATCGAGCTGCGCACTCGTGCAAAAGTAACGGTTCGTGCCAACATCGATCGATTGGTCGGTGGTGCTGGTGAAGAAACGATTATCGCCCGTGTAGGTGAGGGGATCGTATCGACCATTGGTTCGTCAAAAGGACATAAGGACGTATTGGAAAATCCGGATCTGATCTCTAAAACGGTATTGAATAAAGGCCTGGATGCCGGAACTGCTTTTGAAATTCTCTCGATTGATATTGCGGACGTGGATGTAGGGAAGAACATCGGGGCACAATTACAAACCGACCAAGCCGAAGCAGATAAACGTATTGCCCAAGCGAAAGCGGAAGAGCGTCGCGCCATGGCGGTAGCCCAAGAGCAGGAAATGATTGCGCGCGTACAAGAAATGAAGGCTAAAGTAGTAGAAGCCGAAGCACAAGTACCACTCGCTTTGTCCGAAGCATTGAAAAGTGGCAAAATGGGCGTAATGGATTATTACAACATGCAAAACATTGCTGCTGATACACAAATGCGTCAATCCTTCGGGCATGCAGGTGACAAACAAGATCCTGCTATGCCAGACGAGAAAGAATAAGGGCGATTGCCATGGAAGATCTCATGGATCTCGTCGTAGATTTACTGGATTTAGTCGAGTGGGTCATCCCGCTCATCGGCAAGTTCTGGTTTGTCATCCTTGGTTACTTGGGATATAAAGCTCTTGGCAAAGCCGGAAAGAAGAAAATGTCTCAAGGCAAAAAAATGCCTCCGCTTACCCCGGCCACAACGTCGGATATCCCTATGGAAACGGAGGATTACGGCAGAGAGACGGTGCGGGCATCCTCCAAATACGAGCCACTTCAGCGAGAATCGATGGAAGGGATTGGAGTCGAGCAGGAATGGGCATTCTCCAGTACAGCTCGTGCTTCAACGGGTCCGACCATCACAGTGAAGCAAGCGGAACCGATGAAGGTCGCTGATTCAGAACGAGTGGGAACAGTCACATCGAAACACGGCAATCCGCGTGATGGGATGAAATGGGCGCTCATTTTTGGAGAGCCGCGCTCAAAAGCACCGTACGCCCAGCAGGTTCGGCAAAGAAAAATTTAATAATAGTGGCTAGTCAAACAGGTGAACTTCGGTTCGCCTGTTTTTTATTGATAAGCAACGACTTATGTCGAAATATATCGAATAACTTGTCTTGTTTCTCGTATCCTTGTTGACTATCCTGAATGTAAAGAAAATTCTCCCAGTAGAAGAAGGGGTAGAGGTCAAGCGATGAATCAACAAATTTTTGAACAAATGGGGCGGTTTCGTCAAAAAGTGATTCGGCTTGCCATCTTCGAAAACAAATCGATATATGAAACGGCGATCGCGTGCGGTTGTTCGGCTGAGAAAGTAAAACGAGTCATAAAAAAATGGAAGGCGCTTACAAAAGAAAAAGAGCTGGTTTCTGCTGCAAAAGAAAGCAAATAATCGATGGGTTTTGTTGAAGTATTCCAAAGACAGAGTTCTCACGTGCTTGCTAATTAGCGAGCGACGAGGGCTCTTTTTTGTGACTGTTTTTGATGAATGCCTCTTTATGCTCGTGCATACGCATAGATAAGAATGGTTTTGCACCTGCAAACAGATGAGATTGTTCAAATTCGCCAATATATAGAACGAGAAGGGGGGCTAATCCATGAAGCGTTGGAGCCGCCGTCTGCGCCAGTTGGCCGGAGGGGTGTTGGATCTGCCGCAAGATGTAGTCCTGGAAGTCCCGCGCATCACGATGATCGGTCATTTGCAAATGTATATAGAGAATCATCGAGGAGTCTTGCATTTTAGTGAAAAAGAGCTTCGCCTGCTGTTGACGAACGGTCAAATGATTGTTTCAGGTGAACAGCTTGTCATCCGAGCGATTTTACCTGAGGAGGTTTTGTTAGAAGGCAGAATCGGTGGCGTGAAATTTTTGGAGACAGGACCACAGAGCTCGTAATCTTTGGTTGAGGGAGGAGGAGGCGCGTATGCGGAATGGAATCAAGGAGTGGGTGGATGGACATGTAACCATTACCGTTCGGGGAAAACGGTTTGAGCGGATGCTGAATATGGCCGTACGGGATGGAATTCGAATCTGGAATATTCGCAGAGTAGGAGAAGAGGTGACTCGCTGCGATATTTTGATTCGTGATTATTTTCGTTTACGGCCGCTTTTAAAAGAGACAGGCTGTCGTAGTCACGTCGAGGCGAGAGACGGGCTGCCTTTCTGGCTGCTACGGTTACGCAGACGATCTGGATTGGCAATTGGGGCAGCTCTTTTTTTCATCGGATTGTACATGCTCTCCTCTTTTGTCTGGAGTGTCGAAGTGAGTGGGACAAAAATGGTTGATCCACGACGAGTGATTCAAGCTGCCGAACAAGTGGGGATTAAAGAAGGGGCATGGAAGGTCAAACTAAAAGAACCGTTGGTTTTGCAAAAAGAACTGTTGAGTCTGCTGCCTGAAGCGTCCTGGGTTGGAATCGAGATTCAAGGAACCAAGGTCATGCTTCAAGTGGTTGAAAAAGAGGCTCCCGTAAAGCCGATTGCAACAGGTCCCCGTCATCTTGTAGCGAAAAAGAGGGCTGTCGTCCACAAAATTCTCCCAGAGGTTGGTCGCAGTCAGGTTGTAAGCAATCAATTGGTAGAAAAAGGCCAAGTGCTCATTTCCGGGATTATTGGCAATGACGCCCGTCAACAAGCCGTATCAGCGCGAGGCAAGGTGCAAGGGGAAGTGTGGTATATGAGCAACACATCGGTCCCGCTAAAACAAACGATGTATCGGTTGACGGGAGAAAAGCTGGAGCATCAATACCTGCTTGTCGGTCCCTATGCAGTATACGTGTGGCCATTTGAAAAACAGTCCTTTGCACAAGCCGAAATGGCAGAACAACGGTTTTTGCCCTCGTATGCGGGATATACCTCACCACTTGGCTGGAAGACAGTAACGTACGCGCAAACAGCCCCCGTTCAAACAGAAATGAGCGTGGAGGAAGCGACGGAACTGGCTAAAAAATTCGCTAGGGAGGATATCTTGAAAAAAGCTGGAAAAGATGCGTTCATTCAGGACGAAAAAGTTTTGCACGTCACAACAGAGAATGGTAAAGTTTACGTAAGCATTCATTTTTCCGTCATTGAAGATATTGCCGTTGAACAGCCTTTCGTTGGGCAGTAAGGGATGGTAAGCAAATGACGCATTGCTGATTATCGTTGCAAGGAGATGGAAGCCTGTTGCACGTACAAGATGAGGTAAGAATCCCGTTTTCAGACGCATCTGAGGCCTTGCTGTTGTTCGGACCACATGACGCGTACCTAACACTGATCGAGCAAAGAAGTTCCGCCAAAATTATGACCCGAGAAGGCGAACTGGTTATTAGCGGGGATAAGCCGGAAGTGGACAAACTGACAGAGTTGATTGAAATTCTGCTACAGTTGATTCGCAGAGGGATTGCCCTGTCCGAACGAGACATCTCTTATGCGATGTCGTTGATTGAACGGGGAGAAGGTGCCCAACTGCTCGATGTGTATGATGAAGAAGTCGCTCGTACCCAACGTGGCAAAGTAATCAGGGCAAAGACTTTGGGCCAGCGTCATTACTTGTCTGCGATCAAGAAGCATGACATTGTGTTTGGAATTGGACCAGCTGGTACCGGAAAAACGTATTTGGCTGTTGTCACAGCAGTAAATGCGTTGAAAAATGGGCGTGTTAAACGGATCGTTCTTACCAGACCGGCCGTAGAAGCGGGGGAGAGCCTTGGGTTTTTGCCAGGAGATTTGCAGGAAAAAGTAGACCCTTACCTGCGTCCGCTCTATGATGCCTTGTACGACATGCTGGGCAATGAACAAGTCGCCAAAATGATGGAGCGAGGACTTATTGAGGTTGCACCTTTGGCGTACATGCGTGGTCGTACGCTCGAAGATTCCTTCGTTATTTTGGATGAAGCCCAGAACACGACTCCCGAGCAAATGAAAATGTTTTTGACCAGGCTTGGCTTTGGTTCCAAAATGGTCATTACGGGTGATGTGACCCAGGTGGATTTGCCAAAAGGCAAGAAATCCGGATTGCGCGAAGCACAGCGCATCTTAAATCCGATTTCCGATGTAGCCTTTATTCATTTCCAAGAGGGAGACGTCGTTCGTCACAGTCTGGTACAAAAAATCATCGCTGCTTATGCCAAGGAAGAAGTAGAACACGGCTATTAATAAATGGCGTCACAAAAAGGAGATCGTTTACCTGTGTTATCTGTAGAAATCCTTCATGAAGAAATCGAACCGATCGATGAGAATTTGCAAAACCTGCTTGTCCGTTGCCTGGAAGCAGCGGCAAAGCTGGAAGAGGTACAAGGGGAAGTAGTTGTCACGCTGGTGAACAACGAGCGCATCCACGAGCTGAATCGCGACTATCGTGGCGTTGATCGTCCTACGGATGTCCTGTCCTTTGCGATGAACGAGCCGGGTGAAGGGGAAATGGAAATCTTCATTGATGAGGATGAAGCAAGCGAGTTTCCGAATATGCTTGGAGATATTATCATCTCGGTGCCAAAAGCACATGAGCAGGCCGAAGACTATGGCCATTCATTCGAACGCGAACTCGGATTTCTCACGGTTCATGGTTTTCTTCACCTTCTGGGATATGATCATGGGACACCAGAAGAAGAGAAGGAAATGTTTTCACGTCAAGAAAAGGTGTTGGAAGAAATCGGCTTGACGAGGTAGGAGATTACGTTGAGGGAATGGCGACGATTGACTCGCAGCTTCACCTACGCTCTGGAAGGGATTTCCTATACCGTACGGACACAGCGAAACATGCAAATCCACGTAGCCGCAGCCATTGTGGTGCTGGCGGCAGCGTGGTGGCTGCAGATACCCCGCAGCGATGTTTTGCTGGTCCTTTTTTCTATCGGTCTGGTCTTCTCCCTTGAGCTGGTAAATACCGCGATTGAAGCAGTCGTTGATTTAGCATCCCCGGAATGGCACGCCAAGGCGAAGATTGCCAAAGATGTGGGAGCAGGAGCTGTGCTTGTGGCAGCGATCCTGTCCCTTATCATCGGAGTTCTCGTATTTGGACAGCCACTGTTGCAAAAAGTATGGGGATAGTTTTTACTAGTAGAGAAGAAGAAATTTTTTCATAGGCCAAAATGAGGTACCGGACGGGTCATTGTAGTTGACCTTTCAGTCTGGTTTCTTCGTGTCTCATTGGACACATTCTGTTTTGAAATGATGTTAAAGATCAATCATATGAGGAATGATGAGAATGGATAAACAATCATTATTAGCACAAGCAATCGAAGCCAGAGAGCTCGCTTATGTACCGTACTCCAAGTTTCAGGTAGGAGCAGCTCTTTTAGCTGAGAGTGGCAAGGTTTATTTGGGAGGCAATATTGAAAATGCAGCGTACTCGCTGTGCAACTGTGCAGAGCGTACAGCTCTTTTTAAAGCGTACTCAGAAGGTGATCGGACTTACAAAGCGTTAGCCGTCGCTGCTGATACGCCGCAAGCTGTATCGCCGTGCGGGGCTTGCCGACAAGTCATAGCGGAGCTGTGCCCGCCGGACATGCCTGTATTTTTGACGAATCTCAAAGGCGACATTTGGGAAACGACAGTATCTGCCCTGCTTCCAGGCGCATTCACCAAGGAGGATTTACGTGGATAATCGCAAGACCAAGCTATCGTTTAAATCTGGCTTTGTCTCCATTGTGGGACGTCCAAATGTTGGGAAATCAACACTGTTGAATCATATTGTAGGACATAAAATCGCCATCATGTCGAATAAGCCACAAACGACACGCAACAAAATTACGGCGGTGCATACGACAGAAGAGGGTCAAATTATTTTCTTAGATACACCGGGGATTCACAAGCCTCAATCCAAACTCGGAAACTACATGGTCTCGGTTGCCGAAAATACATTGAACGAAGTAGACCTCGTTTTGTTTGTTGTCGATGCAACAGAAAAACGCGGAGCCGGGGACGACTACATCATCGAGCGTTTGAAGCAGGTCAAAACGCCAGTATTTTTGGTCATCAACAAAATTGACAAGGTACACCCGGAAGCACTACTGCCGATTATTGACGATTACCGCAAATTGTATGATTTCAAGCAAATTGTTCCAATCTCTGCATTGGAAGGTAACAATACAGGTTCATTGCAGCAGGCTATTTTGGGTGAAATGGAAGAAGGCCCGATGTATTACCCTGCAGATCAGGTGACAGACCATCCGGAACGCTTCGTAGCAGCTGAGTTGATTCGGGAAAAAGTTCTGCATTTGACGAGAGAAGAGGTACCTCACTCCATCGCTGTCGTGATTGAAGAAATGAAGCGCGGAGAAAATGGTAAAACGCTTTACATTTACGCAGCCATTTACGTAGAGCGGGATTCCCAGCGCGGTATTTTGATCGGGCAAAAAGGTCAGATGCTCAAAGAAATCGGTCAACGTGCGCGCAAGGATATCGAACGGTTGATGGGGGACCAAGTATTTTTGGAGCTCTGGATCAAAGTGAAAAAGGATTGGCGCAACCAAGAGCGGATGCTGCGTAACTTCGGTTTCTACGACGAGCAATAATATTCCCATCGCGATGTGTTAATTTTTCCAAGGCATAGAATAACGGGCAAAGGTGATTCTAAGAAGGAAGTGGATAGACCCGATATAGGAAAGGATGATGCTCCATGCTTCGTGACTTTTCTTGGAGAGTTTTCGCTTCAACCGGTGACATCCATGCTTACCTTCTCTACCGTGATCACCATCAAACGGATGTTTCCAGCGAGGAAGCCTCGTTTGATCTCGCCCAGGAAGAATTGGGTGACACGCAGGCATGCTTGTAAAGTGGGAAGGGATTGTCATTCGCAGTGTGGACTATGGTGAGTCCAGCAAAGTGGTGACATTGTTTACCCGGGAGAACGGCAAATTAGGCGTGATGGCCCGTGGTGCCAAAAAGACCAAAAGCCGTCTTGCCGCCGTCTCCCAATTGTTTTCGCATAGTTATTATCTATGCAAGGCAGGACCCGGTACAGGGATGCCCGATCTCTCTCAGGGAGATATGCTGGATTCGTTCCGGAATATGCGGCAAAGCCTGACTGCTACGGCTTATGCCGCATACATAGCAGAACTGTTGGATCGACTGACGCAGGAAAAGGAGCCGAATCCCTACTTGTTTCAGCTACTCCTTCATACGTTCCACTATTTGGATGAAGGACGAGATGCTGAGATCCTGTGTCGTATTTTTGAGACCAAGATGCTAATTGTAGCGGGGATCTCCCCGCAGCTCACGGCGTGTGTAAACTGTGGCGAACAGCGCGAGCCCTATGCAATCAGTGTGGGACAGGGTGGCCTGTTATGCCCAGTTTGCCAGCCTTCCGATCCGTATGCCCTGGCGGTTACACCCTCTACCTGGAAGCTGTTACGGCTGTTCCAGGTATTTGATTTGGAGCGGCTTGGTGACATTGAAGTAAAACCAGCTACACGCAACCAGCTCAAGCATGTGCTACGGAGTTTCATGGACGAGTATCTGGATCTCAGGCTGAAAAGTCGAGCATTTCTGGAACAACTGGAGCGTATGGAAAGAATGACGCAATCAGATCAGGACTAATTGACATACGAATTTGTTTTCGTTATGATAAGAACCAAACTTGTATACCGAATGTTGCCATGAAGGAAAAGAGTAGTCGGCCACTGGCTGTGAATAGCGAATCGGGGATAGTGAGAGCCCGGTCACCATGCTGATGAAGGGCGTTCTGGAGCAATTTAATTGTAAGGTGGGCGAAGAAGTCATTCGCCAAGTAGGGTGGAACCGCGAGAATCCTCTCGTCCCTACACTGTCGCATCAGGCAGTGTAGAGGCGGGAGGTTTTTTTAGTTTCGACTTAAAGTCAAGTTCTAATAAGTTTAGAGGAGGAAAAAGCATGAAAATGACATTTCAAGACATCATTTTGACGCTGCAAAACTTTTGGGCAAAGCAAAACTGTCTCATTGTCCAGCCGTATGACGTTGAAAAAGGGGCAGGTACGCTAAACCCAATGACCTTCCTTCGTTCCATTGGGCCTGAGCCGTGGAATGTGGCATATGTAGAGCCTTCCCGTCGCCCGGCTGACGGACGCTATGGGGAAAACCCGAACCGTTTGTATCAGCATCACCAGTTCCAAGTAATTATGAAGCCATCGCCGGATAATATTCAGGAGTTGTACCTGGAGAGCTTGCGCGAACTCGGAATCGATCCACTGGAGCATGATATCCGATTTGTAGAGGACAACTGGGAGCACCCTGGTCTCGGAGCATGGGGCTTAGGCTGGGAAGTTTGGTTGGACGGAATGGAGATCACGCAGTTCACGTACTTCCAGCAAGTGGGCGGTCTGGAATGTAAACCAGTGGCAGTCGAGCTGACTTACGGACTGGAGCGTTTGGCTTCCTATATTCAGGAGAAAGAAAATGTGTTCGATCTGGAATGGTGCAACGGGTATACGTACGGAGATGTATTCTTGCAACCAGAATACGAGCATTCCAAATACACATTCGAGCTGTCTGATGTCGACATGCTGTTCTCTCTCTACAATACGTATGAGGCAGAAGCAAAGCGACTGATGGCGGAGCGACTGGTTTACCCGGCTTATGACTACGTACTGAAATGCTCCCACACCTTCAACTTGCTTGATGCGCGTGGAGCTATCAGTGTGACGGAGCGCACAGGCTACATCGCTCGTGTACGCAATCTGTCTCGTGAAGTAGCACAAACCTACTATAAAGAGCGTGAGCGCCTCGGTTTTCCGCTTTTGCAAAAAGGCAATGCAGACGCTGCGGATCAAGTGAATCAGGTGAAGGGAGAGGATACAAATGAGTAAGCGCGATCTACTCGTAGAGGTTGGTTTGGAAGAAATGCCTGCTCGTTTTGTCGCACAAGCAGCTGCACAATTCATGGAAAAAGTAGAAAAGTGGCTGACTGCTGAGCGCGTGCCGTTTGATCAAATTACGGCATTGGAGTCACCTCGTCGTTTTGCCCTGTTGATTAATGGATTGGCAGAAAAGCAGCCTGACCGCAATGATGAAGCGAAAGGCCCTGCACGCAAAATCGCACAAGATGAAGCGGGCAACTGGTCCAAGGCAGCACTCGGCTTTGCAAGAAGCAACAATGTTGAGCCTGACCAATTGTATTATAAAGAAGTAAACGGGATCGAGTATGTTCATGCTCGCAAATCCGAAGCGGGAAAACCAACTACCGAGCTTTTGCCACAACTGGCTGAAGTGATCACCGGCATGAGCTTCCCGAAAAATATGCGTTGGGGCGCACGCGATTTGAAATACGTTCGTCCGATTCGTTGGCTGGTTGCTTTGTTCGGCGATGAATTGATCGATTTGGAGATTGCAGGCGTAAAAAGCGGACGTGTTTCTCGTGGACACCGCTTCTTGGGAACAGAGGTTACGTTGAATCACCCAAGCGAATACGTGAGCAAACTGGCTGAGCAATATGTCATGGTGAATCCTGATGAGCGCAGAGCAGCAATTGTAGAACAAATTCATCGCTTGGAGAAGGAAAATGGCTGGACGATTCCAATGGACGAAGGACTTCTGGATGAGGTAGTCCATCTTGTAGAATATCCTACCGCTCTTTACGGTACGTTTGAGCAAGAATTCCTTTCCATTCCACGTGAGGTTTTGGTTACCTCCATGCGTGAGCACCAGCGTTATTTCCCTGTTGAAAACGCACAGGGTCAATTGCTGAATCATTTTGTGACAGTACGTAACGGAGACAGCAGCGCTCTGGAAAACGTAGCGAAAGGGAATGAAAAAGTTCTCCGCGCACGCCTGTCTGATGCTCGTTTCTTCTACGTGGAAGACCAAAAGCTGTCCATTGAGAGCTGCCTGAAACGTTTGGAGACAATCATTTACCATGAAGAGCTCGGAACAATCGGTGATAAAGTTCGCCGTGTACGCAAAACAGCTGCGCAAATTGCAAGCAAGCTGGGTGTGAGCACGGAAGAAACCAAACAAGTAGACCGCATTGCAGAAATCGCAAAATTTGACCTCGTTACCAACATGGTAGGTGAATTCCCTGAACTGCAAGGGATTATGGGTGAAGATTACGCGCGCAAAGCGGGTGAGGCCGACGTCGTCGCAAGTGGCGTATTCGAGCATTACCTCCCGCGTTTTGCAGGGGACAAAATGCCTGCTTCCGCCCAAGGCGCTATCGTCAGTCTGGCTGACAAGATGGACACGATCGTAGGCTGCTTCTCGATTGGCATTGTGCCCACTGGCTCACAGGACCCGTATGGCCTGCGCCGTATGGCAGCGGGGATCGTTACGATTTTGGTGGAGCGCGACTGGCAAATTTCCCTTGCCGATCTGTGGAATGCCGCGATGGAAGGCTTTGTAGCGCAAGGCGTAAACAAGAGAGCAGCAGAAGAAGTGAAAAAAGACCTCGTAGACTTCTTCGCACTCCGTCTGAAAAACGTCTTGCAGGATCATGGCGTTCGCTACGATGTCATCGACGCCGTTCTTGCTGCCGACCTGACACTGGTTCCAGAGGTGCTGGCAAAAGCAAAAGCATTGATGGGAGCGGTACAAACAGAAGAATTCAAGCTGATTGTGGAGCAGTTTAACCGGGTGAACAATCTGGCACAAAAAGCGGAAGCAGACCAAGTTAGTGAAGCTCTGTTCGCAGAAGATGTGGAACGTGCCTTGTATCAGGCATTCCAAGCTGTTCAGAAGGATGTAGAGGGTCTGAAGGATCAAGAGAAGGTGCTCGCTACCTTGTCAACCTTGCGCCAGCCGATCAACGCATTCTTTGATAAGGTAATGGTCATGGCCGAAGATCAGGCTGTTCGTGCGAATCGACTGGGACTTCTCTTGCAGCTTTCTCGTGTGCTTTATCGCTACGCAGACTTTTCCAAAGTTGTATTTGCGTAAACAAAATAAAACTGGTGCCTTCGTCTGAAAATCAGGCGGGGGCACCTTTTTTCCGCGTGAAAGAAGGAATATCCCGTCGAATAGAGTAATACTAGGAAGAGGTAAAGACAGAACCGGGGTGATTGGTCATCGAGCTTACCAAACGACAAGAGCACATCTTACAGATAGTGAAGGATGACGGACCGATAACAGGAGAGCATATCGCGGAGCGACTGAATTTGACTCGCGCGACGCTACGCCCTGATTTATCCATCCTCACAATGTCAGGATATTTAGAAGCCAGACCTCGGGTCGGGTATTTTTATGCCGGCAGACCCGCAAGCTCAGTCATAAGTGAACGGCTTCACAAGCTTCTCGTCAATGACTACAAGGCGGTACCGATCGTGGTTTCCGAATCCGCCTCGGCTTACGACGCCATCGTTACCCTCTTTTTGGAGGATGTTGGCACGTTATTCGTCGTCAATCAAAAAGGATATTTGGCTGGCGTGATCTCACGAAAAGACCTCCTGCGGGCTTCTTTAGGCAATAAGACGCTGGAGGATGTGCCGGTCAGCATTATCATGTCTAGGATGCCGAATATCATTACATGCGCACCTGATGAGACCTTGTACGCAGCCGCCAAAAAGTTGATTGATTTTCAGATCGATTCTCTGCCTGTCGTAAGGCCTGGCGAGGAAGATCCGAAGCAAATGGAGCTGTTGGGGCGCGTCACCAAGACGACGATCGCGAAAGCATTTGTAGAATTGGGTAGCGAACCGAAAGTGTAGGAGGAGAAGCGATGCAAGGTAAACAGCAAGGACAGCTCATCTATGTAGTCTCAGACTCCATCGGCGAAACGGCCGAACTTGTCGTTCGCGCAGGAGCTAGTCAGTTTGATCGTTTTTTGTTTGATGTACAAAAGTATCCGTATATAGAAGACAAGGAATCGATTGACGAAATTATTGCTTCGGCAAAAGAATCGCGGGCAATGATCGTGTTCACTCTGGTCATTCCGGAGCTGAATGCGTATATTACACAACAAGCTGCTCTTCACGGAATTCCGGCTCTTGATGTTATGGGGCCTTTGATGAATACATTGCAGGGCATGTTGAAAGAGCCACCAACAGGAAAACCGGGCTTGGTACGCCGACTGGATGAAGAGTATTTCCGCAAGGTAGACGCCATCGAGTTTGCCGTCAAGTACGATGATGGACGGGACCCACGCGGCCTGTTGCGCGCAGATGTCGTTTTAATCGGCGTTTCGCGTACTTCCAAGACGCCTCTTTCCATGTACTTGGCTAACAAGCGACTTAAGGTTGCCAATGTTCCGCTTGTCCCGGAAGTAGAGCCACCAGAAGAATTGTTCCAACTGCCAATAGAACGGTGTATTGGACTTACCATCAATCCGGAGCAACTGAACGGCATTCGGACAGAGCGTCTGAAGGCACTGGGATTGACTGCACAAGCAAATTACGCCAATCTCGAACGGATTGCCGAAGAACTGGCTTATTCCAAGCGCATTATTGAGCGCCTCGGATGTACCGTTATCGATGTATCCAACAAGGCAGTGGAAGAAACGGCAAACATCATTTTGGAGATGATTAGAAAAAACAATCTCCGAAATGAAAGGAAATAGGCCGAAAGAAGGATTTTGACGTTTTTTGTAGAAAATCAATTAGCTGAGGTACTTATCATACGTGAGTTTCTCAGCGTTTATTGCACTTAGAAATGTGGAAAAGTAGAAAAGAAGAAAAGAAGTTTGATGCAAAGAAGGAAATTGACGAATTTTGACGAACTAAATATTCTCACGTGCGATTCTCCTTATAAAGGTGGAAAGACATGACTGGTCCCACTTCAGATGAATTTGTAAATCAAGTGCGTGCCGCTGTCGACATCGTAGACGTTGTAGGAGAGTACGTTCAACTGAGAAAAAGCGGTCGTGCCTTTCTCGGTCTATGTCCGTTTCACTCTGAAAAGAGCCCTTCCTTCAACGTAAATGCAGAGCGACAGTTTTTTCATTGCTTTGGCTGTGGAGCAGGTGGGGATATCTTTTCCTTTTTAATGAAACTGGAGCAATTGACTTTTCCAGAGGCACTGCACAAATTGGCGGAGCGTGCCGGGATAGCTGTGCCCCAGCCGCAGCAAGTAGAGGAATCACCTGAAAAACGGATGAAACATGCGATGCAGGAAGCGCATACGTTCGTTTCACGCCTCTACCACTATGTGCTTACGAAAACCCCTTATGGCGCAGAAGCGATGAAGTATCTCGCGAAGCGCGGAATGTCTGAGGCGACAATAGCCGAATATCAAATCGGATTTGCCCCGGATTCTTGGGATTTCGTGACGCAGCAGTTGACAAAGAGGGGATTTTCACAGGAATTGATGGTGGAAGCAGGGCTTTTGGCCAGGAGCGAAGCAGGAAAAATCTTTGATCGCTTTCGAGGTCGTATCATGTTTCCGATCCAGGATTCCCAAGGTAACGTCATCGGATTTGGTGGGCGCTTACTGCAAGGATCGAACCCCAATTCCAACCAAAAGTCTCAACCCAAGTATCTGAATAGCCCGGAAAGCCTTTTGTTCAACAAAAGCGCTACGCTGTTTAATCTTCATCGTGCGCGCCCCATTATTAGAAAGAGAAAAGAGGCGCTGTTGTTTGAAGGATATGTCGATGTCATATCGGCATGGCAGGCGGGTTTTATGCAAGGTATTGCCACTTTGGGAACAGCCTTGACGGAGCAGCAGGCCAGAATTCTTCGTCGTAATACAGAATCAGTCGTACTCTGTTATGACGGAGATGCTGCAGGACAAGAAGCAACGAGCAAAGCGATTCACGTTTTGCAGCAAGCCGGTTTGATCGTTCGAGTTGCTCCACTTCCACAAGGAGTGGACCCGGATGATTACATCCGCCAGCATGGGGCTGAAGCATTTTCCCAGCAGGTATTGTTACAGGCGATGCCAATTACGGCTTTCCGTCTGAAACATTTACGCAGTCAGTTCGTAATAAAAGATGAGACGGACAAAGCTCGCTTAATCGCGAAGGCGGTCGAGATCATCAATGAGCTCAACAGCCCGGTGGAACGGGACATGTATCAGCGGCAATTGGCAGAAGAATACTCCCTTACTCTCGGTGATCTCAAATGGGAGTCCAAACGCGCTTATAATCAGCAAAAAAGTGAGCGCCAAAGGGATAAAGTGACGCCAGCATGGAATAATAGTATAAATAATGGCAAAGTTACGCTCGCGAAAACACTGCCACCCGCTTATCACACGGCTGAGCGCATGCTGCTTTACTACATGATGCGGAACGAAGAAATAGCCGCCCGCGTCCAACAGGAATGCAGCGCCCACTTTCAAGTGGATGAACACGATGCGCTGGCTGCCTACCTGTACGCCTACTATGCAGAGGGAAACTCGGAAGACCCTGGAAAGTTTATACATTATGTGCAAGACGATTTGTTAAAGCAATTAGCCTCGGGATTGGCCATGATGGAGTGCAACAACGACGTATCTGAATTAGAGATCGGTGACTACATCAAACAAGTGAATAACTACCCGAAGCGTGCCGAGTTGGAACGATTGCGCGATGAGCAGCGGAGCTTACACCTCCAAGCGGCCGCAGCGGACAGCGAGGATGCGCGCAAACAACTTGAACTTCAAGCAGCCGTTACAGGGATGAAGATTCTTGAATTGGAAAATGCTTTAAAAGAAGGGTAGCTTCAGATCATTCCCGGGGAAGGAGGGAAAGTAGATGAACAAGCAAAATATTACTTCCGACATGGAAGCAACGTCCATCGAACAAGTGAAGGAACAGTTGGTCGAATTAGGCAAGAAACGCGGCGCACTGTCGTATAAGGAGATTACTGCGCGCCTGGCAGGTTTCGAGCAGGATTCTGATCAAATGGATGAGTTTTTTGAATATCTTGGTGATCAAGGCATTGAGATTAACAACAATGAGAATGAAGATGACGACGATGAAGTCGATCAAATGATCATCAAGGACGAGGACAACGAAGAATTCGACTATGACGATCTCTCCGTTCCACCTGGAATTAAGATCAATGACCCTGTACGGATGTATCTGAAGGAAATTGGTCGAGTTCCTCTGCTCTCCGCAGAAGAGGAGATTAAACTGGCACAGCGAATTGAACAAGGTGATGAGGAAGCCAAAAGACGTCTGGCTGAGGCGAACTTGCGATTGGTTGTATCGATTGCGAAGCGTTATGTAGGACGTGGCATGCTATTCCTCGACTTGATTCAAGAAGGAAACATGGGTCTGATTAAAGCGGTGGAAAAGTTTGACTATCGCAAAGGCTACAAGTTCAGTACGTATGCGACCTGGTGGATTCGCCAAGCGATTACCCGTGCCATTGCAGACCAGGCTAGAACGATCCGGATTCCGGTTCATATGGTGGAAACGATCAATAAATTAATCCGCGTTTCCCGTCAGCTTCTGCAAGAGCTAGGTCGTGAACCTATGCCAGAAGAAATCGCTGAAAAAATGGATCTCACTCCGGAAAAAGTTCGGGAAATCATGAAGATTGCTCAAGAACCAGTATCCCTGGAGACTCCAATTGGGGAAGAAGACGATTCCCACTTAGGTGATTTCATTGAGGATCAGGATGCATTGGAGCCATCTGATGCAGCTGCCTATGAACTTTTGAAGGAACAGTTGGAAGACGTTTTGGATACATTAACGGACCGGGAAGAAAATGTACTGCGTCTGCGTTTTGGATTAGATGACGGTCGTACACGGACGTTAGAAGAGGTAGGGAAAGTGTTTGGCGTAACCCGTGAACGGATTCGTCAGATCGAAGCAAAAGCTCTTCGCAAATTGCGTCATCCGAGTAGAAGTAAACGCTTAAAAGATTTCTTGGAATAACCGATATAAGAAGTATGTGGCCTACGTTAGCCGACGTAGGCTTTTCTTATTCATGAAAGTAAACACTTTTTGTCGTAGTTAGGAGGGGCCGCGTTGGACGACCAGCGCAAGCGCACGATCATCGCCGAAATTGAAAACTGGCGGCGCAACCATTTACTGCCTGAACATTACTGCATCTTCTTGTTAAATCTGTATACAGAAGGGGATCGGCCAAATACACCGGCGTCCGCAGGCGGGAATGAGCGAATGGGAACGGCACCGGGTGTGCTGTCAGGAAAAGTCAATTCAACATCATCTGTCACAAATACATATGCACCTAGAACTGTCTCTCCAGTGACGGGGAAAATGGTAGTGGCATGGCTCCTTGGTGCCTTTGTCATTGCTGGTTTGATCTTACTTGCTTTTCATTTTAACCGTTTTCAAACCCCAATGCAAATTACCATCTTTGCCTGTTTCGCTCTTGTTTTCTATATTCTGGGACTCGTTTATCGAAGGTCGGCCCCGCCATTGACGCATTTATTCCTGGCTTTGTCTTTTCTGATCTTGATCGCAGGGGGCGTTTATTGTATCCAAAAACTGGATGGTAGCATGCCGTTTGTCCTGTTCTATTTAGGCTTCGTTTGTATGTTACTGTGCATCAGCGCAATTGTTTTCGGCTATGCTTATTTGCTCTATGCAGGGTTACTGGGTTTGGCGATCTTGTATGGTATTACAACCATTCATCGGGTAGGGATGGACTATACATGGTGGACATCGGAGTTGTACTGGGTACCGCTTGCGTGTTTGCTCACAGGTATGGGCTTCTTGATGAATAAGGCCAATGCGAAATGGGCGGGAGTATTTGCTGTATGTGGACTTGCCTTTTTCTTTGGTGCAGAGATACAGGCTCTGTATATTCAAGAAGCGAAGCGGGATATGATTCAATTGCTGCTGTTCATTAAGGTATTCATCGCGTCAACTTTGTTCTTCTTCACGCGTGGATATTGGTATGCGTGGTTGCGACTGTAGGACTCTGCGTGACTTCTCGTTTTCCTCTCCCTGCTTATCTGTTACAATTTCAGAAGAGAGCAAACGGGGTGAATAGATGAACAACAAGTGGAAAGTATTAATCGGTATTTTGCTGGCGGCTATTTTTCTGGGTGGAGAAACAGTAGCCAAGTTTATGGGTGTAAATACAAACAGTCTCGGATTCATAGCAGCCGCAGTATCTTTTTTGGGAGCGATTTTATTAGGAGCACGCCGATCATAGGCGTGTTTTTTTTCGTGAAATTACCACATGAGTTTCAAATCGTGGTGTATAATGGTAAGAGTATTCTGAACAAACGCTCAGTCAAAATTGTGTATTTCTTGATGGTTCTTTACTAAAGCGTTTTCAAGGGGGCAGCGATTATGAACTTCGATTTGACTTCAGAACAACAAATGTTGAAAAAAATGATGCGCGAATTTGCTGATGAGGTTGTGGCACCAGGAGCAGATGAACGCGATCAAACCAAACAATTTCCTGTCGAAATATTCAAGCAGATGAGCGAACTGAACTTGATGGGTCTTCCTTTCTCTGAGAAATACGGGGGTGCGGGAGCCGATTCCACGAGTTTTGCGATCGTTGTAGAAGAGCTTAGTCGTGCATGCGGCTCTACAGGAATCACGTACTCGGCGCATATTTCGTTAGGTGGCGCACCGTTGGCTTTGTTTGGAACGGAAGAGCAGAAGCTGAGCTATTTAAGCAAAATCTGTTCCGGCGAAAGCTTTGGTGCGTTTGGCTTGACGGAACCGAATGCAGGGTCTGACGCAGGTGGTACGAGGACGAATGCGGTCTTGGCTGACAGAGAGTGGACGATTAACGGCTCCAAATGCTTCATTACCAATGCCTCCTATGCTTCGTTTCTCGCCCTGACAGCTGTAACTGACAAAGACCAGGGCTCACGCGGTATTACTGCTTTTATCGTTCCGACTGATGCACCTGGTTTTCAAGTGCTGGCAAACTATGATAAGCTCGGCTTGCACAGCTCCAATACGACCGAGCTCGTTCTCGAAAATGTCCGGGTGCCAGAGGAAAACGTCCTTGGGAAGAGGGGCGAAGGATTCAAGCAGTTCCTCATTACACTTGATGGTGGACGAATCGGGATCGGCGCTATGGCTGTAGGAATTGCACAGGCTGCCTACGACAAGGCACTGCAATACTCC
This sequence comes from Brevibacillus sp. BC25, assembly GCF_000282075.1. Taxonomy (NCBI): domain Bacteria; kingdom Bacillati; phylum Bacillota; class Bacilli; order Caryophanales; family Paenibacillaceae; genus Brevibacillus; species Brevibacillus sp. BC25. The sequence goes on along the minus strand of NZ_AKIX01000110.1, from coordinate 9,978 downwards.
AAACAAAGAACGGCTTTTGGTAATTCCTTGAGTCATTTTCAAGCGATTCAGCACAAGCTGGCGGATATGGCGATGCAAATTGAGCTGGCGAGAACAATGGTCTATAAAGCAGCGTGGCTAAAGGATCATGGTCGCAAATTTACGAAAGAAGCAGCAATGGCAAAATTGTATGCCTCGGAGATTGCCATGTCCGCTACTCATCAGGCCATTCAGATTCACGGTGGCTATGGTTATATGCGGGAGTATCAGGTGGAACGATTTTTCCGCGATGCCCGGCTGTTAGAGATCGGCGAGGGGACTTCAGAGATTTTACGTAATGTCATCGCAAGAGAAATCGGGTGCTAGCCTTTCCTTGTTTGACAAATGAAAGAGCATGACTGCCAGCGTAAACTGACAGCCATGGCTCTTTTTTTGTTTCTTATTTTTTATTGATCGCCAGATTGTACAGTTGGGAATCCAAATCCACTAGAGATATCGTCACCTACAGCAGCGTTTGAGCCACCTTTGATGTCATTTCCTGTCGCACGTTTTTGCAATTCTACGCGAACATCTTGAGAGCTCCAAGATGGATTAGATGCCCAAATTTTTGCAGCCAAACCTGAAATGTGTGGTGTTGCCATGGAAGTTCCGCTGATGGAGTTATAGCCTCCGTTATTCCATGTAGACTGAATAGCGCGTCCTGGTGCTGATACTTCCACATCGCGTTCTTGAATCACGTAGTCTCCCGCTTGCCCGCTCTTGCCACGAGAAGAGAAGTCAGCCACACGGTAGGTTCCGTTTTGTTGAACATTCTCTAACGCTGCTACGGCTACTGTATTCACTAATGCTCCAGGGTAGCCAATGCTATTCACTGTCGGTCCAGAATTACCAGCCGCAGCGACGACTAATACACCTTTTTGGTTTGCATAAGTGATGGCATTTGCCATAAGGGTGCTCTTACTGCTAGAGCCAAGGGACATAGAGACGATCGTTTTCACGCCTAATTGAGCGGACTGGTCAGCAGCGTAACGAATGGCATAGGCAATGTCATCCTCATAGCCGGAGCCTGAGTCATCCAATACTTTATATGCCCATAGCTTAGCATCTGGTGCTACACCATAAATACCTGCGCCACCGCCGCCGTCAGCGAGAACAGTTCCAGCGACGTGTGTTCCATGACCATGCGCATCATTGCAAGCACCGGTAACAACAGGAGAAGAAGCTTGCGTGAAATCGTTGCACTGCTCTGCGTTAGCGGTTAGGTCTGGGTGCTGCGTATACACGCCAGTATCCAGGACTGCAACACGAACATCTGCACCGCCAGTCGCAGCAGAGAGGGACTGGTTCTTATAGATTGCTTTAATTCCCCACGGAACGACTGCTGCAGGAGAGAACTCTGGCTCACTTGCCTGATCTTCTTCTATATACTCAGCGATCTTTAATTTTTTCAACACGGTAATTTTTACGTTGGGATCGCTTTTCAATTGGTTAAGTTGATCGCTATTTACATCGAGGGAAAAGCCATCTTCTCCAAAATCATGGCGGACTTCCAAAGGTCCAGCAAAATAACCGGTTCTCACATCCGAATCTGACTGAATTAATACCCTTGCTGTACCTAATCCACTGAATTCATTGGTTGACTCATTACTGGCTGCCCCCACACCTGTGAAGACACTCATCACTAGCGCCGAAGAGAGTAATCCCATTGCCCACCACTTGCCGGTTCTTTTCTTCAAACTATTCTCCTCCTTAAAGATATTTAGTTTGTGTAGTTCATGATGTGCATGGCGTTAATATACATATTTGTAAAAAATTTGTAAATATTTATTTATTAAAATAAAGTTCACAGTTTAGTAAAAATTAAGTTAAATTACATAAAATACCATAAAACAATATCATATTTAAAAATTTTGCTTGTAATTCCGAACATTACATCCAACGTAATGGTTACCCGTAAGCTTCCCGACTACTACCCAAGGACCCCGTTAGTTGCCTTGTCCCTGCTGGGTGCAACAACGAGGATTTTGTCGTTCTTTGCTGAGCATCTGTTAGGGAATTAGCATTTCGCAATTGCTGCCAAATAGGGTAGAATAGAGGCAACGGAAGGTGAATATACAGATGAAATCAGTATCAATATCCAAGCGGCTACAAACGATTGCCCGCTACTGTCCAGAAGGAGCCCGCGTCGCCGACATCGGGTCGGATCATGCGTTGTTGGCTTCTTATTTGCTTGTAAAAGGAATTGCTTCTTTCGTGATCGCAGGCGAATTGAATGAAGGGCCTTTTCAAGCGGCACAAAAACAAATACATACATTGCAGGTAAAAGATCGCGCTTCAGTGCGTAAAGGAAACGGACTCGCGGTATTACAGCCTGGCGAAGCAGATGTGATCTGCATTGCTGGGATGGGCGGACAATTGATCGTTTCCATTTTGGAAGCAGGAAAAGACAACCTGGAAGGTGTGCAACGCCTGATTCTGCAACCAAACGTAGGAGAAGAAGCGGTTCGCCTGTGGATGATAGAGAATGGTTGGCAGTTAATCGCGGAGTCCATTTTGCAGGAGGACGGCGTGATTTATGAGATTCTCGTCGCAGAACGAGGCAATCCTACCTTGCCTTATGAGGGAAAAGATCGTACACAGCAAGAGCTCCTGCGCATTGGTCCATTTCTTTGGGAGGTAAAATCAGAGATTTTACAAGAGAAGTGGCTGCATGAGCAAGAAAAATGGCAAAAGGTCATCGTTCAATTAAAGCGTTCGGACAAGCCAGAAGCAGCAGAACGAATTAAAGAAATCGAAGTAGAAGTAAAATGGATCGATGAGGTGATCACATGCTTGCGCACGGACAAACAGTAATCCAATATGTAGAACGTCTGGCGCCAAAATCGTTGGCGATGGAAGGCGACAAGATTGGCCTTCATGTAGGCACCTTGCAAAAAAAAGTGAAAAAAGTGATGATCGCACTAGACGTGTTGGAATCTGTAGTGGATGAAGCAATTGCAGAGGGTGTAGACCTGATTGTTGCTCACCATGCGGTCATTTATCGACCACTCAAGAACCTCCGGACGGATCTCGCCGCAGGACGCGTGTTCGAAAAGCTGATAAAGCACGACATTGCGGTATACACAGCTCATACCAATTTGGATGTTGCGTATGGGGGAATGAACGATTGGCTTGCAGAAGCGGTTGGACTCACTGATGTAGATGTACTGGATGTTCTTTCACGAGAGGCTTGGAAGAAGCTCGTCGTATTCGTACCCGCTACCCATAAAGAAGCAGTATTTTCCGCACTTGCTGAAGCGGGTGCAGGGCATGTAGGCAACTATAGTCACTGTTCTTTTCAGACAGAAGGCATTGGAACCTTTTTACCAGGGGAAGGAACGAATCCCCATATCGGTTCGACAGGCCAACTGGAAAAAGCAGAGGAAGTTCGCATCGAGATGATTGTTCCCGCCTCCAGGCAATCGGCAGTGGTCAAAGCAATGCTTGCTGCCCATCCCTACGAAGAAGTCGCCTATGACATCATTCCTTTGGAGCAGTCCGGAACTACATACGGAATTGGGCGAATCGGTACTTTGCCAGCACCACTGACGCTGGGTGAGTTTGCTTTGCTCGTCAAAGAACGGTTTTCCCTCCATGGCCTTCGCGTAGTTGGGGACTTGGATGCGACAGTCAAAAAAGTAGCCGTAGTAGGTGGAGACGGTAGCTCTTTTGTTTCGAAAGCCATTTTTAAAGGCGCGGATGTTTATTTAACCGGAGACATTGGTTATCACACCGCACACGATGCACAAGCAGAGGGCTTGTCGATCGTAGATGCTGGTCACAATATCGAAAAAATCATGAAGGAAAAGCTGGCGACCATCTTGCTTGAACAATTGCAGGCAAATGGTTACGAAACAGAGGTTATTCCTTCGCGCATGCACACAGATCCGTTCCAGTTTGTATAAGACGTAGCAGGATCAACTTTATGTTGCCTGCCAGATGAAGTGTAGGAGGATTTTATGTGCAAAAACTAATCCGGACGATTTCTTGTGGATTATTAACGATAAGCTTACTCACCCCCGGCGTCGCATCAGCGGCTGGGGGCTTATTGCCATACAATGACATCAACAAGCACTGGGCGAGAAACGCAATCATTCAAGGTGTGCAGCTCGGTTTGTTTGAAGCTGGTCCAAATGTTCCGAAGTTTTACCCAAATCGTGACATGACACGTGCGGAATTTCTCGTCATGATCGATCGTCTTTATTACGGTGGGCAGTATCAGATCTATCCGCTTACTTTCTTATCCGAGCATTCGGAGTGGGCGCGAGCAGAAGGTTTTCAGGAACCGTATTTGCCGTATAAAGATGTCGATCGCCTAACGTGGATGTACAAACCAACGCTGCGCATTTCCACGATCTTGGAAAGACTGTACGGTCCAAATGCGATTCAGTACATTTTTCCTGGTGAAATGATGAAGCCGAATCAGCCGATCACCAACGAAGAAGCTGCGAAGATATTGCAAATGTTCACGATGTCTCCAGATAGTAAAAATGCTTGGGAAGAAGTGCGTTCCTGGGGATGGCTAGAAGGAGAAAAAACGGATCGGGTGAAGCGGGGAGATGCTGCCGTCGCAGCTGATCGTATGGTGAATTATCTCCTTCAGGATGGAATCATGCCTCTGTTGGATTACGATGGGAAAAAGTTCCCAATGGTCCCGGATGTCGAAGAGGTATTGCCGTTATTCGCAACCTATACAGATCCCAAAACAACAGAAGAACAGATTTATGTAGATGCGGCTGCCGCTATTCGCAGTAGAAATGATAGTGAGGAGACATTTGAACAGTTACGCAAACTGGCAGATTCCTCTTTCCCGAATCAAGTCGGTGTGCACTATTTATTGAGCTGGAATCCTGAGACACCGATTGAAACCAATTTGGAGGAAGCTTTTCTTGCTATCGACGCTTACTTCGAAGACAAAATCATTCTCCCGGACACACTTGGGCTATTGAGTGCGAATGTGTATGATATTGCCTTGCAGCTAGGGAACAAGGATCAAAGCCAATACAAAAAAGTGCTCGACCGACTCAATGCTTATGAACAAAAAGTGAAGCAAGATTCCAAAGAATGGGAATCGCTCGCCATGTATGTGGGGGCACTGGAAATCAGGAGTGGTCAGGTAGACCTGGCGTTGACACGTTACCAGCGATTTGCCGATAGGAGCCCGGAGGCATTGTTGAATACTTCCTATTATTATTTGCAGGAAGGACGTATGCAGGAAGCAGAAGAAATTCTTAATGCAATGAAACCGAAAGCATCAGACAGCAGAATGAATCAGCTGCACAAAATGTTGCGTCAAGAGTTTGCGTCGTTAAAAGATCAGCCAGCTATTATTTCTGATTTGGGATATTCTTTGCGCCAGTTGGACAATGCCGACACCTACCAAGTGAAGGGTGAAGCGGTGTTGAGTGGATTGACGTTCTCATACACGCAGGATATTAACAAGGAAAAACAAATAAGCAGAATATCCGGCTTTTATCAATCTCCGCAAAAACTAATATCAGACAAGCTGCTCTCCTATACAGACGGGAAAACAAACACGCAATACTCGTATGATACGGATCGGCAGACATGGGACAAGAATAGAACGGACAAAGTTGACTTTTTGCACGAGTGGGTTGGTGCTGTTAAGGTAGCCGATCGTGCCAAGGAGCTTCATGCTCGCTACTACAAGCAATCGTACGGGAAGTACGATGTCATTACGGAGTGGATTCCGGGCTCTATGCTGATAGAGAAATCCAAGAAGGTTTCGCTCGGACAAGGAAAAGTCAAAGACGTTCCCTTGTTCATGAACAAGTATTATATTGATCGGGCTAGCGACCAAATTGTTAAACATACGTGGCGTTATGAAGAGATTTATGAGGGCGACGAATATGTAGCTTATTCGGGTACCGACAATTACGACTTTACAAGCAATGTTGCATTCTCAATACCTGATGATGTTCGAAAAGGGGTGGCACCATGAAGCGAATTAGTCAATGGGCAGTAGCGACTGTCCTGCTACTCACAACTGTTCTTCCTGTTCAAGCGGCAGAGTATCCTTACGAAGAAACAGAAGAAGTGTTCCTTCACGTCATGGAGAGCCACTTGAGCAAGCCGGCAGCCAAACAATTGGTAAAAGGGGCTCTAGAGGGGGTTAGTGAGCAGGCTGAACAGAAAAAAAAGCTTCAGTTCAACGTTTCTGAAGAAGATGATACTTGGGACGAGTTGGAATTGAGGCTTGCAGAATGGCAGAAGAAAGGCGGGTTTGATACGCTGACGATGAACACTTGGGCGATTGATGGAATGCTCTCCACGCTCAATGACCCGCACAGCGTATTTTTCACCCAAGATGATTTGCGACTGTTCCAATCTGACGTTGAAAATCAATTCGTTGGATTTGGCTTTCGTCTGCGGCTTCAAAAAGATCATATTATCATCCGTGAAATCGTTCCGAATTCTCCAGCAGCATCATCTTCTTTGCAACGAGGCGATCAATTGATCAAAGTCAATGAGACCTCGTTGGTCGGAAAGACTTTTGAAGAAGCGTATGCTTATTTGAAGGGCAACGAAGGGACCGAAGCCGTTCTTACTGTTTATCGTCCATCCGACAAACGGGAGCATCAGGTAAAGCTGAAGCGTGCTTTCATGACCTTGCCGGAAGCGGAAGGACAGATGTTTACGAAAGGCGCGGTTGGCTATATCAGTCTTGAAACATTCGGATCAGAAGGAGCTATCCAGGTAAGGGATAAGCTTGCAGAACTTTCTCGTGTGCAAAAACCGTTGTCCGGATTGGTGTTAGACCTGCGGGATAATGGCGGGGGATACTTGTCCACAGCGCGGGACATCGCGAGCCTTTTCATGGAAGAAGGCTTGCTCATGTACACCACGAATCGCAATGGGGTAGAGGTAGAGACGTGGGTACGAAATGGACAGGATATCGGCATGCCTGTGCGAATTTTGGTAAATGGCGGAACAGCTTCTGCATCTGAGCTGTTGTCAGGTGCGCTGCGTGATCATGGCATTGCCAAACTTGTGGGTACCAAAACATTTGGAAAAGGGAGTGCCCAACAAGTTATTCCGTTGACGGACGGTGACGCACTCAAGCTTACGCTGAATGAATATTTTACACCTAAGCATACAGTGGTGAATCACGTAGGCCTTCAACCGGATATGGTTGTGGAGGATTATGGAGCACAAGTAGTAGAAGCTCTCCATTCATTGAACGTCAATACATGGGAACTGAGTGACGCAGAAGGCGATACAGTCATCAATGGAATTCCTTTCCCAACAGTGGATCCTCTCTTTAAACAGACGCCTCAAGGGCTGCAAATCCGGGCTGCTGTACTTTCGCATCTACTGGGCGATCCGTCCATTGGCGAAAAAGATTATGTGGTACTTGCTCCGTATTTGAAGAAGTACCCTGCACTAAAACTGCAAACGAAAAATGGTGTCAACACCCTCACATTTACTTCGTAAGCAAGTTCCCCTGTCGCTTTTGGCGAGCAGGGGATTTTTCTTTTTCAGGCGTATACTCGGTAATGGAAAATCGAACACTATCAGGTGCGACTATGACTATTACGACTACTACGACAAGAAGGGTGGCAGCCGGATGAAAAAGGTCATACTTTTCCTGATCGACTCCATGATGCCTGATGTTCTGGAGCGATGCATTGCTGCCAATAAAGCACCGGCACTTCGGTTTTTCATGGAGCATAGCCAATACATACCAGATTGTGTGACCGTTTTCCCTACGATGACGGCTTCGATAGATTGCTCCCTCATTACGGGAGTTTACCCCGACCAGCACAAAGTACCGGGGTTAGTTTGGTATGATGCAGAGCAGAAAAAGATGGTGAATTATATTAATGGCGCCAATCCCGTTCGAAAAATAGGGGTTTCGAGCTGTGCAGAAAATGTCCTTTTTGATTTGAATGAACGTCATCTTAGCAAGGATGTTAAAACCATTCATGAGGTACTGGAAGAAAACAATCTCGTATCCGGTTCCATCAATGTGATCGCCCATCGCGGACATAAGCAGCATAAGGTGAAAATGCCGACCTTGCTTGATACAATTACATCTTTCTCCCTGCGAGAAAAGGTGAGTGGTCCAACGATCATGAGTATGGGGACGCTCGTGCGCCCGGCGTTATTTCGTACCGTCCCGTGGGATTTCTCTCAATCCGCTTTGGAAGGCTACGGAATTAATGATGCGTATGCAATCGATGTTATGATTGAGGTGATACGCAGCGGTCGGCAGCCACATTTTACACTGGTCTATCTGCCAGAGAATGATCATAAGCTCCACAATTCCCCGGAGGATGCCGTACAGCACTTGGCAGATGTAGACAAGCAATTGGCCCGTTTGCTGGATAGCTTCGCTTCATGGGAGCAAATGCTGGAGAGAAATGTATGCATTTTGATTAGTGATCATGGACAGACTGTCATCGGAGAAAGTGAAGACCACAATATTCCGTTGGATCATCTTCTGACGAATTTTTCGATTCATGCGCTTGGTACTGACGTGACACCAGAAGTGGAAGTGGTCATTTGCAATAATGAGCGTATGACTTTTTTGTACCCAGTGAATGGAACGGATCCGTTTGCTATTGTGGAAGCGGTTAGTGTGGAAGAAAGAATTGATTTGATTGCTTGGAAAGAGGGCGAGAAGGTAAAGGTGCGTCGGGGTGGAACACAACAGGAAATGTGTTTTTGGCGTAATGGGGAGTATCAAGATGCGTACGGTTCTTCTTGGTCCGTTGAAGGGGACGTTTCCGTGCTGGATGTGCAATATGATGGAGAGTGTCTTTCTTTTGATACATACCCGGATGCTTTTTCTCGACTATACGGGTCGCTGTTCTCGCAGACCGTTGACGTGGTAGTAGTTACTGCTGCCAAGAGCTATGAATTTTTATCGGAAAGTGCACCGACGCATTTAGGTGGTGGTAGTCACGGATCACTGCATAAGCAAGATTCGCTGATTCCGTTAGTGATCGCAGGTGCTTCGGAGATGTTTCCGCTACCAGCAAGACTGGTAGATGTCAAAGATTTTGTTCTTCGAGAGTTGGGGATTCCGTCAGCCTCAAATCCACAATGACCGGGACATGATCCGACCAATTGACAGGTAGCAGCTCGTAGTTCTCAATATTCCAGTGATGAGAAGCAAAAATATAGTCCAGACGACGGCGGAAGGCTGGAAGCGTTGGTCTTTTTTCCTGACCTGAGACAAGAGCACAGTCCATCAGGTGTGGTGAAAATGACACATTACTTGCGTTGAAATCCCCCATTAGGAGTAATGGGGCTTTTGCGTGTTGCTGTATCAACGTGGATATGAGCTGCAGTTGGGCCAGTCTGCTTTCTTGATTTAAGCTGCAGTGTGTAACGCAAAGCGTAATCGTACGGCCGAATCCTTGGAAGGATGCATACAGGAGGGTTCGTTGCTCTTTGCGGGCTGGCAAAACGATGGCGTCGACATTTTCAAGCGCGTACTTCGATAGCAGTGCATTGCCGTAATATCCATCTCCTATCGCTATCGAAGGGGAGAAGGCCAAGTGATACTGTAATTGATCAGCGATGTAGCTTGCTTGATACCCATACTTCCCGTTTTGATGGACTTCCTGAAGACCGATGATGTCTGGTTGCAAGTCCTTTAAAGTCAGAGTCATTTCGTTCAGACGTTTTCGCCACCAGAGGTCACGGCCGCTATGAATGTTGTAGCTGACTACACGCACCCTCGTTCACTTCCTTTGTTTTGACGTTATTTTTTAACTTATTTAGTTTTCCCTATTGCATTAGGTTTTAGTCTATGCTATATTAAAAAACGTCGCCTCTGCTTGAGGCACAGATGGAATGAAATGCTCCTTGAAAACCGGAATAGAATTAATCTGTGAATAAAAGCTTGTGTTTTACTTGAAGTCAGATTCATCTTCAAACTTTATTGGAGAGTTTGATCCTGGCTCAGGACGAACGCTGGCGGCGTGCCTA